>CAMYMY010000269.1 GCA_947259625.1 uncultured Kiloniellales bacterium
AGCGGGGGCAGCGCGATCGCGTCGAGGTCGACGGATTCCCGCGTCATGCCGATCTCCTTGTTGGTCAGCAGGAAGACCGGCACGCGGTACTGCTCGGCGAGATTGAAGGCCCTGTAGGCGAGCTCGTAGCTCTCGCCGACCGTGGCCGGGCTCAAGACGATGACCGGGAGCCCGCCCGAGGTGACCCAGCGGGTAAACTGAATGTCGCCCTCGGCGCCCTTGGTCGCGGACCCGGTGGCGGGCCCTTGGCGCTGGACATTGACGATCACCATGGGGGTCTCGCCCATGATGGCCAGGCCGATGTTTTCGCTGTACAGGCTGATGCCCGGGCCGCTCGTGGCCGTGAGCACCTTCCGCCCCGCCATGGCCGCCCCAATGCAAAAGCCGATGGAAGCGATCTCGTCCTCGGCCTGAATCCCGATGCCACCGGCCTGCGGCAGCAGCTCCAGCATGCTTTGCAGGATCGTCGACGACGGCGTGATCGGGTAGCCGGCGAAGAAATCGCATTTCGCCCGCAGGGCCCCGCGGACGACGGCCTCGTTTCCTTCGAGAAATTCAAGCCCCATGTTCAGCTCCGTGGCTGTCTTGCGCGCGTCGCGGCAGGCCGGTCCGGTTCGTCAGGTCAGAAGGTTCCTGTCTTCCAACACGGGCCGGGGGTCGACCACGTTTCCCTTCAACGCCATCGCCTTGGCGCCCAGGCCGAAGGCGAGCACCATGAGCTGCGTGGCGTGGAATATCGGCGTCGCGCCGTCGAGCGCCATCTGCGGCTGCCGGGTATCGAGGTTCATGTGGCACATCGGGCACATGGTGACCACCGCGTCGGCCCCGCAGGCGCGCGCATTCTCCAGGACCTTACGCGACATGGCCAGCGCCAGCGGCGTCTGCGTGACGCTCAGCGCGCCGCCGCAGCATTCGGTCTTGTAGGACCAATCCACGGGCTCGGCGCCGAGCGCGCGCATGAGGGCGTCCATTTTCGTCGGATATTCGGGATGCTCGGCACCGGTCAGCTTGGCCGGCCGGGTGATGAGGCAGCCGTAGTAGCAGGCGACCTTGAGGCCGGCGAGCGGGCGTTCGACGCGCGCCGCGACGGCCTCGAGGCCGGCGCGGTCGACCAGCGTATCGAGCAGGTGCTGAACCGTCACCGTCCCCTCGTAGGCGTAACCCGTCCGCTCTTCCACCGCCTTGGCCGCGGCCACGTCTTGGGTGACCGCGTGCTCGGCGGACTTGAGCCGCGCGAAGCACTTGCTGCAGGGCGTCGACACCGTGTCGAACCCCATCTGTTCGACGGTGCCGATGGTCTCCATGGGCAGCGCCTTGGCCAGCGTGGCATCGGTCATCTGCGCGGGGCTCGAGCCGCAGCAGACCCAGCCCGGCGGCTCGACCAGCTCGAGGTCGAGGGCGGCGGCGGCCGAGCGCACCGTGCGGCCGTATTCGGCGGCGGTCGAATCGAGCGCGCAGCCGGGGAAGAAGCCGACGGCCCGGTCGCCTCGCTGCACGACGGGTGCCACCTTTCGCGGAGAGCGCGCGAAGGGCGGGCGCAGCTTGAGCTTGCCGCGCCTGAACAGCGCGAGCCCCAGCCCGAGCTCGTGAAAAGGCTTTTTCCGGGCCAGGTTGAAGGCCAGGCTCAGGCCGAGCTCGTAGAGCCGGCCCAAGGCCTTGATCAACCGGAGGAACAACCGGTTGAAGACGTCGATCTCGGGCACCGCCGGCGCCACCCCGCGCCGTTTGGCCTCCATGCGCAGCGCGTCCATGACGGCCGCGACGTCGACCTCCTGCGGGCAGCGGGTCGTACAGGTCTGGCAGGACGCGCACAGCCAGATCGTCTTGCTTTCCAGAACCTGCGCGTCGTCGAACTGAACGCTCCGCACCACGCGGTTGGGCGTGAGGTCGAAGGCATCGGCAAGCGGGCAGCCGCTTGCGCATTTGACGCACTGGTAGCAGCGGTAGACGTTCTGACCCGTAGCCCGCAGAACGACCTCGGCGAGCGGCTCGGCCGCGATCATCGTTGCCGCCGTCATCTCACGCCTCCGGTGCCGGCCGGGGGAACAGGCCGGCGCCCTCGACGATGGGCCGTATCGCCTCTTCCCACTCGATCGCCATGATGTGGACGCCGCGCAGCCCCTCGATCTCCCGCAGCTCCTGGATCTGCTCGATACAGATCCGGATCCCCTCGGCGCGCCAGGCCTCGCGCCGCGCCGTCTTGTCCTCCGCGGCGACGCCCTCCACGGCCGCCTCCATGCGCGCGACATAGCCGTCGGGGACGACCATTCCGGGGACCTTGTCGCGCATGTGGCGCGCCATGCCGGCGCTCTTGAGCGGGCCGACGCCGGCCAGGATCGCCACCTTCTCGTGCAGCCCCAGATCCACGACCCGCTTCATGTACTCGCGAAACCGGGACATATCGAAAACGAGCTGCGTCTGGATGAAGTTGGCACCGGCCGCTACCTTCTTGGCCAGGCGGTGGACGCGCAGCTCGAAGGGGTCGGCGAAGGGATTGGCCGCCGCGCCGATCAAGAGCGGCGGGCCGCCGCCGGAAATCTCCTCGCCGCACTGGAACAGGCCTTCGTCCCGCATCTCCTTGACCATGCGCACCATCTGGATCGAGTCGATGTCGTGGACGTTCTTGGCGCCGGGATGGTTGCCGTGCGACTGGTGGTCGCCCGTCAGGCACAGCACGTTGCGGATGCCGAGCGCCGCGGCGCCGAGCAGGTCGCTCTGCATCGCCAGGCGGTTGCGGTCGCGGCAGGTCATCTGAACGACCGGCTCGAGCCCTTGTCCGACCAGGATGGCGCCGCTGGCGATGCTGCTGAGCCGCACCACCGCCGTCTGGTTATCGGTGATGTTGGCGGCGTCGACGCAGCCCTGGAGCAAGGCCGCCTTCCTTCGGATGACGTCGGCGTCATGGTTCTTCGGCGGGCCGATCTCGCCGGTGACCGCGAAATGACCGGCGGCGAGCATACGTTCGAGGTTGCTTCCCGACTTGAACCTTCGAGCCGGGGCGGGAGCCTGCGCCGCCGGTGCCGGGGCTAAGAGTTGATCCATCATTCGGCCCTCTGCCTTCAGACGTCCTCTGGCGGCGGCAGGCGCAGGTCGTCGCGCACGATGCGCCGCGGCCCGCCGTCACGGCTGGTCGACCAGTCGCGCGGCGGCTGGATCTCCAGGAGGCGATCGGCCAGGCCCTGCCGGTCCAGGCGCTCCCAGATGAGCTGCCAGGCGCAGGGAGTATCGGAGTCGACCTCGCACATGCCGCCCTGCGAGCCCCCGCAGGGGCCGTTCATCAGTTGCTTGGCGCAGCGGCTCACCGGGCAGATGCCGCCGGTGATGTCGAGGACGCAGTGGCCGCAGCCCTGGCAGCGCTCCTCCCACACCCCCTGCTCCGTGGGAAGGCCCATGAAGGTGGTGTCGAGCGCCGGCAGCACCCGCTTGTCCGGGAAGCGCTCGGCCAGGGTCTGGACGCCCACGCCGCAGCCCAGGGACAGAATGGCGTCGAATTCGTCGAGCCCCTCGGCGAGCGGAGCGATGTACTCGGCCTCGCACTGCCGCTGAACCGTGGTCTCGGCGACCGACATCGGCTGACCGTCGAGCCGCCGCGCCATCCGAAGCGCCGAGGCGAGGATCCCGACCTCCTTAACTCCGCCCGCGAAGCAGACGGTGACGCAGGTGCCGCAGCCTACGGCGAGCACGTTGCGATAGCCGTCCAGCATGGCGGTGAGTTCCGAAAGGGGTTTTTGCTTCGCGACGATCATCGTCCGTCTCCACGATCGTGTGCCGATTCGGCGAGCGAGGGCGCAGGGTCGCCACAGGCCGCGCAGCCGATCGACGGGATCTCGCCCGCCGCCCGCCGCGTTCCGAGAGGGCTGGGACCCAGGCCCTTGATCGTCTCGGCCATCTCCGTGGCGAGCTCAGCGAACTGCGCGCCCATCGCCGCGGAAAGGTTGATCATTCGCAGGCGCTCGCCCTCGAGGCCGATGTCCTCGAGCCAGCGCTGCGCGTAGTCCACCCGCTGCCTGGCGTGGAGGTTGCCCGCCAGGTAGTGGCAGCGCCCCGGGAGGCAACCGGCGACCAAGAGACCGTCCACCCCGTCCTCGAAGGTGCGCAGCAACTCGAGGACATCGACGCGCCCGGTGCAGGGCAGCTCGACGATGTTCAGCGAGGGCGGGTAGGCCAGGCGCGAGGTGCCGGCGAGATCGGCCGCCGCATAGGCGCAGTGCCGGCAGCAGAAGGCGACGATTTTGGGCTCGAAAGGGGTCTCGGCGGCGGTCATGCCGGCACCTCCTCCATGCGCGCGTCTTCGAAAAGCGCGTCGACCTTCGCCATCACCTGGGCGCCGGTGTAGTGCTTGAGCTCGATCGCCCCGGCCGGGCAAGCCGCGGCACAGAGGCCGCAGCCCCGGCAGAGGGCGCTTTCGATGGTCGCGGCCCCGGCGATGCCGCCGGTCCCGGTCAGGTCGGCGGCGATGCGCGCCGCGCCGTAGGGGCAGGTCCGCAGGCAGGTCAGGCAGGCGACGCAGCGTGTATGGTCGACGGCGGCGACACGGCCGCCGGTGGTGATCGCATCCTGCGACAGCAGCGCCGCCGCCCGGGCCGCCGCTGCCTTGGCGTGCACGACCGCCTCGTCGAGCAGCTTGGGATAATGGGCCATGCCGGCCATGAACACGCCTTCCGACAGGAAATCCACCGGCCGCAGCTTGATGTGCGCCTCGAGGAAAAAGCCGTCGGCGTCGGTCGGCAGCCTAAGCCGGCGCCCCAGCTCCTGCGTCGCCGCCGAGGGCACGACCGGCGTGCTGAGCACGAGGAGGTCCGGCCGCAGCACGATGTCGCGGCCGAGCCCCTCCTCCCAGGCCTTGACCGCGACGACGCCGTCCTCGGCGACGCGGACCTCCGGCTTGCAAGTCTCGTCGTAGCGAACGAAGAGCACGCCGCTTTCGCGCGCCGCGGTGTAGAGACGCTCCTTGAACCCGTAGACGCGGATGTCGCGATAGAGGATCGTGACCCGGGCTTCGGGGTCGAGGCGCTTGAGCATGAGCGCGTTCTTCAGCGCCGAGGTGCAGCAGACCCGGGCGCAGTACTTCTCCGCCGGACCGACGCACTGGATCATCACCACGGACCCGGGCAGCGCGGCCTCCTCGGCACCCGCGTCCCCCTGCCCCGCGAGCCGCGCTTCGAATTCCTGCTGGGTGGCAATGCACGGGCTGGCGCCGTAGCCGTACTCGTCGCCGCGGTACTCGACGCCGCCGGTCGCGAGGATCGAGACCCCGTGGCTCACCTCGAACGGCAGGCCGTCCGGGTCGGTCGGCCGAAGGGTCGAGGTGAAATTGCCGACGAACCCGGCGGTGCCACTCACCTCGGTCCCGAGGTGGACCGTGACGAGCGGGTTCGCTTCGATCTCGCCGAGGAGCTGGCGGAGGAAGTCCTGCGGGCCGAGATGGCGGCCGTCGGCGCCCAGCGGCAGGCTCGTGCCCGTGCCGCTGTCGTCGATGCCGAAGTGCA
>CAMYMY010000270.1 GCA_947259625.1 uncultured Kiloniellales bacterium
TTTCCCAAATGCGGCGCTCGGTGGCCAGGACGCCCTCCGGGGGCACTCCCGGATGCCGTCGTTGTGCCCAAGACCGGTAGCATAGCCCGGATGACGGGATATCCTCCAGCCCGCGATGAAAGGGGGGAGACACGAACGCCACGCCGGGCAGACGAAGACAGGGCGCCGGGGCCGGGCTCCCGGAATTTCAAACTACCGGCTTTCGCGGAGGCGGGTTACAAATAGCCGTCATGCGGTCGATCACACGCTACGTCTTCAATCAGCTCTGGCTCGCGACGTTTTTCGTGACCCTTGGTTTGACCTTCGCCGTCTGGTTGACCCAGTCGCTGCGTTTCTTCGGCTACATCGTGAACCGCGGCCTGCCGGCCACGACCTTCTTCGCCTTCGTGGGGCTTTTGCTGCCGTCCTTCCTGGGCATCGTGCTCCCGATCGCGACCTTCTGCGCGGTGCTCTTCGTCTACAACAAGCTGATGATGGACAGCGAGATGGTGGTGCTGCGCGCGGCCGGCCTGTCGCACGCCCAGCTGGCCCGCCCGGCGATCGTCCTCGCGCTCGCGACCACGCTGGTCGTCTATGCCATATTGCTCTATTTCCAGCCGGTCTCCTACCGGGCCTTCAAGGATCTGCAGTTTCACATCCGCAACGACTATTCGGCGGTGCTGCTCCGAGAAGGCATGTTCAACGACCTGGGCGACGGGATCACGGTCTATGTGCGCGAGCGCACCGGCGACGGCGAGCTGCGCGGCATCCTGGTCCACGACAGCCGTAAGGTCGGCAGGCCGGTCACCATGATGGCCGAGCGCGGCGCCCTGGTCCGCGCCGAGACCGGCCCGCGCGTCGTCATGGTCAACGGGAACCGGCAGGAAGTCGACCCGGACCGCGGGCAATTGTCCCTGCTCTACTTCGACCGCTATACGGTCGATGTCTCCACCTTCACCGATACACCCCAGACCCGCTGGCGCGAGCCCAAGGAGCGCTTCCTGGCCGAACTGATGTCGCCCGGCACGACGGGCATCGACCTGCGCAACCGCGGCGAGCTGATCGCCGAGGGCCACCAGCGCCTGGTCGCGCCGCTCTATGCCTTGACCTTCGTGTTGGTCGGCCTGGCCGCGCTGCTGTCGGGCGAGTTCAACCGCCGCGGACAGATCTACAGGATCCTCACGGCGGTCCTCTGCACGGCGGTTCTGGAGGGCCTGGGGCTCGCGCTGCACGATCTGGCGGGCCGCTCGCCGCAGGCCATTCCGCTCATGTACCTGGCCGCCGTGCTGCCCGCCTGCGGCAGCGTCTTCGTGCTGCTCCGGCGCCCGCGCCGGCGGCTCGCGACCTGCCGCCCGCTTGCGGTGGAACCCCGATGATCCGCGCAGCCGCCAAACCCAAGCTGCGGCGTCCGCGCCTGTCGGGGACGCTCTCGGGCTACATCGCCCGGCAGTTCACCGGGCGGTGGGCGGCGTTCTTTCTCGGCCTGAGCGGCATCATCGTGCTGGTGAGCATGGTCGATCTGCTCGACCGCTTGGCCAACAAGCAGGGGGCGGGTCTCGGCATAATCCTCACCATGGTCCTGCTCAGGCTGCCCCACTTGGTCCAGGAGGTCATGCCTTTCACCGTTCTGTTCTCGGGCCTGGCGACCTTCTGGCGCCTGACGCGCGCGCACGAGCTCGTCGTGGCGCGGGCGGCCGGTGTTTCGGTCTGGCAGTTTCTTCTGCCCGCCTTGAGCGTGGCGGCACTGATCGGCGTTGTGTCGATCACCGTGCTGAACCCGGTGGCCTCCGCCCTGCTGGGGCGCTTCGAGCAGATCGAGGCACGTTTCTCGGGCCGGCAGGAGTCCGCCCTGGCCCTGTCGGGCAGCGGCCTGTGGCTGCGCCAAGCCGACCGGGACGGTCAGTCGGTGATCCATGCGGCGCGTGCCTCGCCGGACAGCATGACGCTGCACCGCGTGATCGTCTTTCGCTTTGGCGCCAACGACCGATTCCTCAGCCGGATCGATGCGTCGCGCGCCGAGCTCGGCGACGGCGTATGGCGCATAACCGGCGCGGCGTTGTCCGTGCCGGGTGCGCGAACGCGCCGCGTCGAGGCCCTGGAGCTGGAGACCGAGTTGACGCCCGCCAAGATACTCGAGAGTTTTGCCGATCCCGAGACCATCTCCTTCTGGAGCCTGCCCGGCTTTATCAGACTGCTCGAAAACGCGGGCTTCTCGGCGCAGCGCCACAAGTTGCAGCTGAACCGTCTGCTCGCGACGCCCCTGCTGCTCGCGGCGATGATCCTGCTGGCCGCGACCTTTTCCCTCAGGCCGCAGCGTCAAGGTCATGTCGCCCTGGTCGTCGTCCTCGGAATGCTGGCGGGATTCCTGCTCTATTTCCTGTCCAACTTCGTGTTCGCCCTGGGCCTCTCGGGTAAGATACCGGTGATTCTGGCGGGCTGGGCACCGGCGGGCGTCAGTGCCATGCTGGGACTGGCAATGCTGCTTCACCTCGAGGACGGTTAGCGAAGGCATATGCGGGGGCGATTGCGGAACTGGGCTTGGGCCGCATTCCTGTGGCCGGCGGCGGCGTTGGCCACCCAAGTGGGTGAGGCCGCCGAAGCGCCGGCGGGCCCGCCGGAGCCCCCTGCCCAAGCGCGTGACGTTCTGCAAAGCGATCTGCCCGCGCTGATCAGCGCCGATCAGGTGACCTACGACGAAACCCTGGGTATCGTCACCGCCTCGGGCAAGGTGGAGGTTTCGCAAGGCGAGCGCGTCCTGCATGCCGACAGCGTTTCCTACAACCTGCGCAACAATGTCGTCACCGCCTCGGGGAACGTCAGACTTCTGGAGCCGGGCGGCGAGGTCGTGTTTGCGGACTACGTCGAACTGACAGGCAACCTGCGCGAGGGCTTCATCAAGGACATCCGGGTCCTGCTGAGCGACCGCAGCCGCATGGCCGCCAGCAACGCGCTGCGCACGGGGGGCAATCGAACCGTGTTCCAGAACGGCGTCTTCAGTCCCTGTGATCTGTGCCGCGACGATCCGACCCGGTCGCCGCTCTGGCAGATCAAGGCCGCCAAGATCGTGCACGACCAAGACGACCAAAAGATCCGCTACAGCAGCGCCTGGCTGGAATTTGCCGGTATTCCGGTGTTGTACACCCCCTACTTCGAACACCCGGATCCGACGGTCGAACGCATGAGTGGCTTTCTCACGCCGACCTTCGGCACTTCCAAGACCCTGGGCGTCGTCGCGCAAGTGCCCTATTATTTGGCCGTCTCGCCCACTTTGGATGCGACGTTCGAGCCAATATTCACCACCAAACAAGGAATCGTTCTTGCCGGGCAGGTCCGGCAGCTCCTGCCGTTCGGACAGCATGAAATCGACGGCAGCGTGACCTCCGCGGACCGCGAGGAGAACGACGGCACGATATCGAAAGACGTCGTGCGCGGCCACATCGACACCATGGGCCGCTACGACATCAGCGAGACCTGGCGTGCCGGCTTCGACGTAGACTGGTCCACCGACGACACCTACCTGCGCCTCTACAACTTCGACAACAGCTCTTTCCTGACCAGCAACGTCTTTGCCGAGCGGCTCGACGGCCGCGACTACGCCGCGGTGAACGCCTTCGCTTTCCAAGGGCTGCGCGAGAGAGACATAAATCGCGAGGCGCCCATCGTCGCGCCCCTGGTCGACTACAGCTTCGTCAGCGAACCCTGGATCGCCGACAGCACCTACAGCATCGATGCCAACATGATGGTCCTCTCGCGGCGCGAGGGCCGCGATGTCCGGCGCCTGTCGCTGACGGGCGGCTGGGAAGTTCCCTACACCGACCCCATAGGCGGTCTCTATACCCTCAAAACCAAGGTCCAGACCGACGGCTACTGGAGCGACGAGTTCCTGCCGGGCAGCATCGACGTCAACCCTTCGGAACCGACCGAAACCGAGGTGGCCGGCCGCTTCTTTCCCCAGTTGGCCCTGAGCTGGCGCTATCCCTGGGTGCGCCAATCCGAGAGCCTGAATCAGGTGATCGAACCAATGGCCCAGCTCGTCGCCGGGCCGAACGGCGGTAATCCGAACGATATCCCCAACGAGGACAGTCTCGACTTCGAGTTCGACGATACGAACCTTTTCAGTCTGAACCGCTTTCCCGGGCTCGACCGGGTCGACTCCGGACAGCGGTTCGACTACGGGCTGCAATGGAAGGGGATCGGCCCCAGGGGTAGACAGGCCGGATTCTTCATCGGCCAAAGCTATCGGCTGTCGCAAGAAAAAGACTTGTTTCCGAAGAACTCCGGCGTGCAGGACAAGCTGTCGGACGTGGTCGGGCGGGTCAACCTGCGTCCAGTCGAATATTTCGATCTGCTCTATCGTTTCCGGCGGGACAAGGACAGCTTTGCGCCCCGCCGGAACGAAGTCGATCTCAGGATCGGGCCGCCGGCGCTCAACCTGGACCTCGACTATCTGTTCGTCGACAGCGCGGTCGGCGCCAGCGACCTGGACCGCGAGGAGATCAACCTCCGTTTGAGCAGCCGGTTCAACGAAAACTGGTCTGGCTTCGTCGCCAACCGCCGGGACCTCGAGAGGGAAAGCACACTGAGCACCTCGATCGGCCTGAGCTATCAGGACGAGTGCTTCCTCATCGAGGTCGTGGGCCAGCGCCGATTCTTTTCCGATCGCGAGATCGAAGAGGACAATTCGATCTTCGTCCAGATCAGCTTCAAGACCCTGGGCGGCTTCGGTTCCGGGTACCAGACCGGCGGTCCTTCCGAGTAATACCAGATCCAGGAGACGCCGACCCATCCAGCATGCTTCGAGACGCCGCCTGCGGCGGCTCCTCAGCATGAGGTAAGACGTTGATATCAAACATCGTTTCTCATCCTGGGGAGCGTTCGAAGAACGCGTCTCGAAGGATAAGCCATGCGTCACGGTCTTCGAGATTCGGTATAACGGTGGTTCCCGATCCACTTGGCGAGCGTTGTTTGCCGCGAAACTTGGCCCTATAGTCGGCCCGCTCCGAACCCTATTGAAAATCGTTCCCGGTCGAGCACGCAACGATGAAGCGCCTGATTTCCTATGCCGTGACAACCATCGCCCTGGTCTCGAGCCTGGCGGCCTGGGCCCAGCTGTCGCCCGGGCTCGCGCAGAACACGCTGCGCGCCGCGGCAGTGGTCAATGACGAGGTCATCTCGATGTTCGACCTGGCAATGCGCACGCGCTTGGCCATTCTCGCCTCGGGCCTGGGCAATTCGCCGGAGGCGCACAACCGCCTGCAGCGTCAAGTGCTGCGCTCGTTGATCGACGAACGGCTGCAACTGCAGGAGGCCAAGCGTCTGGAGATCACGGTGGACAAGAGCCAGACGGAGGACACCGTCTCCATGCTCGCACAGCAGAACAACATGTCGCGCGAGCAGTTCTTCGCCCTGCTGAAGCGCAACGATATTCTCCCGAAGGCCCTGCTCGACCAAGTCCGGGGTCATCGCGCGCATCCAGTCCAGTCAGGGCCGGATGCAGCGGCGGGTCTCGGAGATCCTGCTCGGGGTGGACAGCGTGCTTCAGGACGACGATGTCCGGCGCACCGCCGAGCGCCTGGTCGAGCAGCTCCGCGGCGGCGCCAATTTCGGGGCACTGGCCCGGCAGTTCTCGCAGTCGGCGACCGCCTCGGTGGGCGGCGACCTGGGCTGGATCGAGGAGGGGCAGCTGCCCGACGAACTGAGCGACGAGCTCGCCCGGATGCGCCCGGGGGAGCTGGCCGGACCGATCCCCACCTTCGGCGGTTTTTACATCCTACTGCTGCGCGACCAGCGCCGGGTCTCTATGGGCAACGCCACGGTCAACCTCAAGCAGCTGCTCTTCGCCCTGCCGCCCGATGCCGCCGCGGACCAGCTGGAGCAGGCGCGGACCAAGGCCGCCGAGCTGCAGCCGCGCATCGAGGGCTGCGAGAGCTTCGACGCGCTGGCCGAGGAACACGGCTCGCCGGGCTCCGGGGACCTCGGGACCCTGAAGTTGAGCGATCTGCCGGAGGACCTGCGCCGGGTCATCCTGCCCCTGCCGGTCGGCCAAGCGAGCGCGCCGATACGCGTCGCCGCCGGGATCAGCCTGCTGCTCGTCTGCAGCCGCGAAGACGACGGCATCGACCGGGAGAAGATCAGGAACTCGCTGATCGGCCAGCGCCTCGACATGCTGGCCCGGCGCTATCTGCGCGATCTGCGCCGGGCGGCCACCGTGGACATCCGGCTGTGAGTCGGTCCTCTCGGTCGCCTTCGGATGACCTAAAGAACGCCTTGTAGATCCATGGGTTGCCGAAGTTCGTCATTCCATGCACATAGTGCAGGTGCTCCCCTGGAACTGGAAGAAACCGTCGGCGGCCAAGAACTCGGCAGCGAGACGCTCGACCCGTTCCAGCGCAAATCTCATTGAACCAAGCCGCGCAGTGAAAAGGCCCACCGGTTTGGCCGGACGGTGACCAAGGAACAAGCGGTCTTGCCGCAAGAAAGACATGGTTGCACCGCGCGCCACCTGGACTAGAGTGCCCTGTCGGCCGGCCCCTTGCGCCATCCGGACAGTCAAAGCGGAACCTGGCGAATCAGAACTTGAATGACACCCGAGACCGCATTGGACATCACGCAGTGGGTCGTCTCCGAGGGGCTGAAGGGTTCGTCGGAGACGGAGATCCTGACCGGCTTTTGCCAGCGGCTGGTGACGGCGGGCGTGCCTCTGCTGCGCGCCAACCTGTCGCAGCCGACGCTGCATCCGATCATCGGCGGTCACAACTTCATCTGGTGGCGCGACGACGAGACGGCGGTCGAGGAGGACTGGCAGCGCAGCTTCAGCCGGGAGGGCGTCAAGGCCTCGCGCATCCCGTTCAGCTACATGTCTTCGGAGAACCTCTGGCGCCTGCGCCACCGGCTCGGCCCGGACGAGGCGCCGTCCGGGTTTCCCTTGCTCGAGCGCTTTCGCGCGCGGGGCGGGACGGACTATTTCGCCCTGG
>CAMYMY010000271.1 GCA_947259625.1 uncultured Kiloniellales bacterium
ACTTGTCTAGCTCCGGCGTCGGCGTGCCGCGGTGCTTGCCGCCGCCTTGCCAGCCCATCTCGCCCCAGCCGACGTCGTCGGCGAGGATGTAGACGATGTTCGGCTTCTTGCCGAACTGCTTTTCCAGTGCCGCAAGCCTGGCGTTGATCTGCTTGTCCTCTGCGGCCCACTTGTCCTTGTTCTTCTCCTGGTACGCCAGGAAGGGCGAATCGGGCTGAAAAGCCGGCGCAGCGCCGGGCACACTCATGATGGCCGCCGCCAGAGTGGCGAGCGGGAGTGTCAATGCTGATCGTCTGAGCTTCTGTGTCATCTGTTTCTATCCTCCCTGGTGGTCCAATCTGCTCTGCCGCGAAAAATGGGGACAGAAAAACAGGGACGGTCCCTATTTTTCGGCCACGAAAGCGGTATGGCCGTCGAGGTCGCCGCCGGCAGCGGCGCGCCGGCGCGCATGAGCACGGCCTTGCTCATCGGATTGCTGTCCTCTCGCCCTCGAACCTGCGGCCCTTCGAGACCCTGGACGGATCGCAATATGCGGGTTTCGTCGGGCGTGCGCTATCCGCTTCGGGGCGGCAGTGTCCACATGCGGACACCGGGGTGATCCACTTTCGGGGCCCGGGTGTGATAAGCTGCGATCGTAGGTCCCCGATTGCAGGTCGGAGGCCATCCGGAAGCATCGCAGGGGCCGCGCATGGATCGATGGGATATCGGGTTCGACGATCCCGAGGAGATGCCCGAGCGCATGGCGAGCCTCGCGGAAAATTTCGCGATTCGCCCGACCCGCCGGGGCGCGTACACGGCACGACTGAACGCCGTACGGCTCGGCGATGTCGCCCTGTTCAGAATCTCGATGACCGAAGCCCGGGTGACCGCTTCGGCTGGCCTCGGCTCTTTTTGCATCAACTTGCCCCTGTCTTCGCCGCTTCAAGCACATGTCGCGGGCCGGACAAGAACCTTCCTTCGTAACTCGGCCTACGCGGCAAACCCCGAGAACCCATTCGACTTGCTGATGCCGGAAGACGGGGGCGCCATGGTCATGAACGTGTTCAGGCCGACGCTCGACGACTATGCGGCCGCGCTGGACGGCGGCACGGGCGGCGAGCCCCTCCGCCTGCCGAACCGGCTGCGTCTCGACCATCCGGCCGGGCGGGCGTTCCAGCGCTACCTGGCCTTCCTCTGGTCGGAGATCCAAGGTGGCAGCCCGCTCCTCGCCTCGGACCTCGTGGTCGAGGAGCTTGAAAAGGCGCTGCTCGGCTCGTTGCTGCTCGCGGCCGATCCCCGGCAAGACCGCGCCGAGGAGACCGTGCCCCCGGCCTATCTGCGCCGCGCCGTCGATTTCATCATGGCGCAGCTGGCGGAGCCGCTGTCACTCGGCCAGATCGCCGCGGCGGCGGGCGTCAACGCCAGAACGCTGCAAAGAAGCTTCCAGAAGGAGCACGGGTCGAGCGTGATGGCCCTGGTCCAGGAGCGCCGCCTCGAGCGGACGAACGCGCAGTTGAGCGCGGCCGATCCGGGCGTCGCATCCGTGACGGAGATCGCCTTGGACAACGGCTTCGCGCACTTGGGCCGGTTCTCGGCGGCCTACCGGCAGCGCTTCGGCGAGTATCCCTCCGAGACCCTGCGCCGGCCGTAGCGTTCCGGGGAGACCTGCCGGTTTTAACCATTATACCGAATCTCGAAGACCGTGACTCATGGCTTATCCTTCGAGACGCGTTCTTCGAACGCTCCTCATCCTTCGACAGGCTCAGGATGAGGATGGGTGTTTCATATCAGCACCTCACCTCATGCTGAGCCTCCTCATCCCGAGCTTGTCGAGGGACGAAGCATGAGGAGCCGCCGGAGGCGGCGTCTCGAAGCATGCTGGTTGGGTCAGCATCTCCAGGATCTGGTATTACATGTTCCGCCGGTACTGGCCGCCGACCTCGAAGAGCGCGTCGGTGATCTGGCCGAGCGAGCAGCAGCGCACCGCGTCCATCAGCACGGCGAAGACGTTGCCGCCGCCGGTCGCGGCCTGCTTGAGGCGTGCCAGCACGGCCGGCGCCTCCGCGGCGTGGCGCGACTGGAAGTCGCGCAGGCGGGTGATCTGGCCCTGCTTCTCCTCTTCGGTCGAGCGCCTGAGCTCGATCGGCCCCGGGTCCTTGGCGGCCTCGGGGTCGAGGAAGGTGTTGACGCCGACGATCGGCAGCGCGCCGTCGTGCTTCAGGCTCTCGTAGTGCAGGGATTCATCCTGGATCTTGCCGCGCTGATAGCCGGTCTCCATGGCACCCAGCACGCCGCCGCGCTCGCTCAGGCGCTCGAACTCCTGCAGAACCGCCTCCTCGACCAGGTCGGTCAGCTCCTCGATGATGAAGGCGCCCTGGCCCGGGTTCTCGTTCCCGGCCAGGCCCCACTCCTTGTTGATGATCATCTGGATCGCCATGGCCCGGCGCACCGATTGGCCGGTCGGCGTGGTGTAGGCCTCGTCGTGGGCGTTGGTGTGCAGCGAGTTGCAGTTGTCGTAGACGGCGATCAGCGCCTGCAGGGTCGTGCGGATGTCGTTGAAGTCCATCTCCTGGGCGTGCAGCGAGCGGCCCGAGGTCTGGATGTGGTACTTGAGCTTCTGGCTGCGCTCGTTGGCGCCGTACCTGTCGCGCAGGGCGGTCGCCCAGATGCGCCGCGCCACCCGCCCGATCACCGAATACTCCGGGTCCATGCCGTTTGAGAAGAAGAACGACAGGTTGGCCGCGAAATCGTCGATCTCCATGCCGCGCGCCAGGTAGGCCTCGACGTAGGTGAAGCCGTTGGCCAGCGTGAAGGCGAGCTGCGAGATCGGGTTCGCGCCCGCCTCGGCGATGTGGTAGCCGGAGATCGAGACCGAGTAGAAGTTCCGGACCCGGTGGTGGACGAAGTACTCCTGGATGTCCGCCATCATCCGGAGCGCGAACTCGATCGAGAAGATGCAGGTGTTCTGCCCCTGGTCCTCCTTGAGGATGTCGGCCTGCACCGTGCCGCGCACGGTCTCCAGCGCCCAGGCGCCGATCTTGTCGATCTCCTCGTCGGTCGGCGGCCGGCCGTTCTCGGCCTCGAAGCGCGCGGTCTGTTGGTCGATCGCGGTGTTGAAGTACATCGCCAGGATGGTCGGCGCGGGCCCGTTGATGGTCATCGACACCGAGGTCATCGGGTGGCACAGGTCGAAGCCGTCGTAGAGCGCCTTCATGTCGTCCAGCGTGGCGATCGAGACGCCCGAGGTGCCGACCTTGCCGTAGATGTCCGGCCGCTCGTCCGGGGAGGGTCACCGAATCGAAGGCGGTCGAGAGGCGCTTGGCCTCGCTGTCCCGGGACAGGTACTTGAAGCGCTCGTTGGTGCGGAAGGCGTCGCCCTCGCCGGCGAACATGCGCGTCGGGTCCTCGCTCTCGCGCTTGAAGGCGAAGATGCCGCCGGTATAGGGGAAGCTGCCGGGCAGGTTCTCCTCGAGCAGCCAGGTCAGGATGTCGCCGTGGTCCTCGAACCTGGGCAGCGCGACCTTGGGGATCTTGGTGCCGGACAGCGACGTCGCCGTGAGCTTGGTGCGCACCTCCCGGTCGCGGATCCTGACCACGTACTCCTCGCCCGAGTAGCTCTCCTTCACCTTGGGCCAGATGTCGATCAGCTTGCGGCAGCGCGGATCGAGCGCCGCCTCGCGCTCGGCAATCAGCGCGTCGAGCGCCGCGCCGTCCTGGCCGGCGTCCGCCAGCATGCGCCTGGCCTCGCCGAGCTGCTGGCGCTCGCGGGCGACCGCCGCCTGTTCGCGCACGAAGCCGTGGTAGGCGCGCACCGTCTCGGCCACCTCGGCCAGATAGCGCTCGCGGCCGGCCGGCACCATGGCCGTGCGCGCCGAGGACGCCACGCCGTCGACCGGCGGCAGGGCGCTCGACCAGGTTCCCAGGCCGCGCGCGTTCAGGGCGTTCAGCAGGCCGTGGTAGAGCGCGGTCACACCGTCGTCGTTGAAGTGGGCTGCGATCGTGCCGTAGACCGGCATGTCCTCGGGCCGCTGCGAGAAGGCCTCGCGGCCGCGCTGGACCTGCTTGCGCACGTCGCGCAGCGCGTCCCGCGCGCCCCGGCGGTCGAACTTGTTGATCGCGACGAGGTCGGCGAAGTCCAGCATGTCGATCTTCTCGAGCTGGCTGGCGGCGCCGAACTCCGGCGTCATGACGTAGAGCGAGCAGTCGACCTGCGAGACGATGCCGGCGTCGCCCTGGCCGATGCCCGGGGTCTCGACGATGACCAGGCCGAAGCCGGCCGCCTTGCAGGCGGCGATGATGTCGGGCAGGCAGGCCGGGGTCTCGCTCTCCGAGCCGCGGGTGGCGAGCGAGCGCATGTAGACCTGCGGGCCGTCGATCGCATTCATGCGGATGCGGTCGCCGAGCAGCGCGCCGCCGCTCTTGCGTTTCGAGGGGTCGATGGCGATCAGCGCGATGCGCCGCTCGGGATCGTCGAGGCGGAAGCGGCGCACCAGCTCGTCGGTCACCGAGGACTTGCCGGCGCCGCCGGTGCCGGTGATGCCGAGCACCGGGACCGCCGCCGCCTTCTCCGCCGCCTTGTGCAGTTCCGCCGTGAGGCCCGGATCCAGAACGCCGCCTTCCAGGGCCGTGACGACCCGCGCCAGGATCCGCCCGTCGCCGGCCAGCCCGTCGAGCGAGGCCGGCGGCTCCGCGGCCAGGTCGAAATCGGCTGTCTTTAGCATGTCGTCGATGATGCCCTGCAGGCCCATCTGCTGGCCGTCCCCGGGCGCGTAGATGCGGGCTACGCCGTAGTCATGCAGCGCCTGGATCTCCTCGCGCACGATGACCCCGCCGCCGCCGCCGAAGACCCGGACGTGGGCGCCGCCGCGCTCGCGCAGCAGATCGATCATGTACTTGAAGTACTCGACGTGGCCGCCCTGGTAGGAGCTGACGGCGATGCCCTGCACGTCCTCCTGGAGCGCCGCGGTGACGATCTCCTCGACCGAGCGGTTGTGGCCCAAGTGGATGACCTCGGCGCCCGAGCCCTGCAGGATGCGGCGGAAGATGTTGATCGAGGCGTCGTGGCCGTCGAACAGGCTGGTGGCGGTGACGAAGCGGACCTTGTGCTTCGCCTTGTAGGATTTCTTCCTGGCCGGTGTCGGCTTTCGGATTCCTTCGTCCGGCACGGTCTTCTCCTCGCACCCGCGGGACCCGCTTCATTGTCCCAGCCCCAGGGCGCAATGCAACAGCGAATTGGGCGCCGGGCGGCCGAACCACACCCTCGCGGCCAGCCGAGCGTATCCGGCAAAGTTTACGTTTACGTCAACGTAAATACCTGCTCGGCAGAAGCCTGTCAATGCGGGTACAGGAAATTCGAATATAGGATCGCTAAAACCCTGACCGACAAAGAGCGGTGGTGGATTGGAATTACAGCGATCCCTTCCCACAGTATGTCATGGCCGGACTTGATCCGGCCATCCAGGGATTGCCGACCGCAAACACCATTCTGGATCGCCGGGTCAAGCCCGGCGATGGCAAGAAGGTCTCGCTAACACATTGATATCGTGCATTTCATTTCGAGTCGGACTCTTAGGGCCGACGGCTCCGCGACGTCAGGCGATGAACTCGGTCCAGGGCATGGGGGTCGATTTGAGGCGCGCCGCCACGTCGGGGCCGCTGTCCGTCTGCAGGCGGCCCACGGCCTGCTGGACGGCGGGTCCGATCACCGCGGTATCGGCGTCCTCGGGAAACTCGCGCCAGACCATGTACTCGACCATGGCGGTCCGCCCCTGGCGGATCGGCAGCACGTTGAACGGCAGCGATTCCAGCACGAAGGCCTGGAACGTGACCTCGTTGGCGGCCGGCGCGCTGGGCTCGACCCGCCAGCGCTCGTAGAGCACGTTGACCAGGGCCGTCTCGTGGCACTTCCCGAGCGCCTTGCCACCCACCTCGGCCTTGTCCCAGCCCATCTCGTAGGCCGCCCGGGCGGCCGACCTCAGCCGCTCGGCGGAGCCCACGGCATCCGAGAATCCCGATGCCGGCTTGCCGATCCCTTCGGATCCGCGCGCGACGTTCGTATCCTGCCGGGCCTCGCCCCTGCGGACGCGGGTTCCCCCGAAGGCGCCCGCCGCAACAAGCCCGATTACGATTACCAGCCCCCCAGCCAGAATCAGACCGATTTCCATTTCCTAGCCCCTCTACCTGATCTTCGAGCCCATACCCCCTTGTAGTAGACCCTGGACATAACCTCGCCGTACATCGGCGAAAGTCCTTACGATTACTATGATTATTATACTATAAACGCCCGATTTTTGCATCTTTTTTTCGGTTCGCGCGGCTCTTTTCGCACGGAATCCCTTACCTGGCGTTGACCGCAGGTCGAAATCGGCGCTTGACAGACGGGTCCCGTTTGGTGTTGCCTAGGGTTAAGCGCCGATTTGAAGCTTAGCTTGCGGGCGCTCTAGAAATGCGGCTAAAGCGAGCGGTTCGACCGCCCGGCAAAGCTGCGGCGGTTTTTTTGTTCGGCGCGGTCCGGCCGGAAAACGGACCCCCGGGATTTGATTGGGGCAGCTTGCACCGGGTCACCAAAAGCTAAAGCGCCACTCCTTGTGGGCCCCGCGGTTGTAAGCAACTGGTGCCGGGAGAGTCCGCATGGCGACCGTTCTTTCAGACCCCCTCCCCGACTGGTCCGACGGTGTGCTCTGGCGCGCCGCGCTCGACCGCTGGCTGCCCGCCGCGCCGCTTCCCGCGGCCCGCTCCAAATCCCAACCAACCGACCAGACGGAGGATCCGACATGCCCGTGACGACCCAGAACCCCGAAACCCTCGTGCTGCACGCCGGCTACCGCAAGGACGACGGCACCGGCTCTGTCGCCGTGCCGATCTATCAGACCACCTCCTATCAGTTCGAGCACAGCGAGCACGCGGCCAACCTCTTCGCGCTCAAGGAGCTCGGCAACATCTACACGCGGATCATGAATCCGACCACCGCCGTGCTCGAGGAGCGCATCACGGCGCTCGACGGCGGCGCGGCGGCGCTCGCGGTCAGCTCCGGCCAGGCGGCCTCGGCGATCGCGATCCAGAACATCACCCGGGCCGGCGACAACATCGTCTCCTCGACCGATCTCTATGGCGGCACCTGGAACCTCTTCGCAAACACCTTCGACACCTTCGGCATCGAGGTCCGCTTCGTCGATCCCGCCGATCCCGAGAACTTCCGCCGGGCGGCCGATGCGCGCACCCGCGCCTTCTACGCCGAGACCCTGCCGAACCCGAAGCTGACCGTCTTCCCGATCGCCGAGGTGGCCGGGATCGGCCGCGATCTGGGCATTCCGCTGATCGTCGACAACACGGCGGCGCCGATCATCTGCCGGCCGCTCGACCACGGCGCCAACATCGTCGTCTATTCCACCACCAAGTACATCGGCGGCCACGGCACCTCGATCGGCGGGCTGATCGTCGACGGCGGCAACTTCGACTGGGAGGCCCACGCCGAACGCTTCCCGCTCCTGACCCAGCCGGACCCGAGCTACCACGGCGCGGTCTGGACCGAGGCGGCCAAGCCCTTGGGGCCGATCGCCTACATCCTGAAGGCCCGGGTCACCCTGCAGCGCGACCTCGGCTATGCCTTGAGCCCCTTCAACGCCTTCCTGTTCATCCAGGGCCTGGAGACCCTCCCCTTGCGGATCCGCGAGCACTGCCGCAACGCCGAGGCGGTCACCCGCTACCTGACGGCCCACGAAGACGTCACGAAAGTCATTCACCCGAGCCTCTTCGAGGGCGAGCAGAAGCGAAGGGCCGAGACCTATCTGGACGGCCGGTACGGCGGCCTGGTCGGCTTCGAGCTGAAGGGCGGCAAGGCGGCGGGGCGGCGCTTCATCGACGCGCTGAAGCTGTTCTACCACGTCGCGAATATCGGCGACGCCCGCTCGCTGGCGATCCACCCGGCGACCACCACCCACTCGCAGCTGTCGCCCGACGAGCAGCTCGCCACCGGGGTTTCCGAGGGCTACGTGCGGCTCTCGGTCGGCATCGAGCACATCGACGACATCCTGGCCGATCTGGATCAGGCGTTGGCGGCATCGGGATAGGCCAGGTGACCCGCGGGCGGAACGCCGCCGAGCCGCCGCCGGCTGACCACCGCCAGGATGACCGCGGTGGGCGCCGCCACGATGTCCCCCGGCAGCCGGCGAGAGCTGGTAAGCTCCCCCTCCGGGAGGGCCCCGCCCTGAATTTGTTCAAAGGAACCGCGAAATGACAGATGACCTGACGGTCCGGCGCCTGGCGGTGATCGGCGCCGGCAAGATGGGGGAGACCCTGATCTCGTCGCTCGTCGGCTCGGGGGTCGTCACCCCCGAGGCGGTGGTGGCCACCGCCAAGCACGGCGAGCGCCTGCGCTACATGAAGCGCGAATACCGGATCGAGACCACGCTGGACAACCGCGAGGCGGCCGGCGGCGCCGAGGTGGTGCTGCTGTGCGTCAAGCCGCAGATCGCCCCGGCGGTGGTCGAGGAGATGCGGCCGGCGTTGACCGCCGACCAGGTGTTGA
>CAMYMY010000272.1 GCA_947259625.1 uncultured Kiloniellales bacterium
GCCGGGCGAAAGCTCGCCCTCGATGATCAGGTCGCGCAGCCGGGCGACCAGCCTATCGTGCAGCGCGCCGCGCGCGACCGGCTCGGAAAATGGGGTCAGACCCCATTTTTTTCCTTCTTTCGCGGAATCGGTGTCCATGGCGTCCTCCTCAGTCACGACCGGAGAAAAGGGGTCTGACCCCAATTTCCGGGTCCTCGGTGAGCGCGGCGGCGAGCACGCGGGCGACATGGACGGCCTTGCGGCCGGCGCCGTCCAGGATCTGCTGGCGGCAGCTCGTGCCGTCGGCCACCACGAGCACGTCCTCGCCCGTCGCGCGCACGGCCGGCAGCAGCGACTCCTCGCCCATCCTCATCGAGATGTCATAGGTCTCGGCGCCATAGCCGAAGGCGCCGGCCATGCCGCAGCACGACGAGGCCACGGTCTCGACCGCCAGCCCCGGCACCAGTCCCAGCACCCTTTCCACGCTGCCCATGACGCCGAAGGCTTTCTGGTGGCAATGGCCGTGCAGCAGGGCGCGCGCCCGGCCGAGCGGCCGCAGCGGCAGGTCGAGCCGCCCGATCTCGGCCTGGGCGGCCAGGAACTCCTCGAGCAGGACCGCGGAGCCGGCCAGCGCCTCGGCCCCGGCGCCCGGCAGCATCGCCAGGAATTCGTCGCGCAGGGTCAGCAGGCAGGACGGCTCCAGCCCGAGCACGGGCAGGCCGCGCGCGACGAAGGGCCCCAAGGCGTCCAGCGTGCGCCGGGCCTCGGCCCGCGCCTCGTCGACCAGGCCGGCGGCCAGGAAGGTCCGCCCGCAGCAGAGCGGCCGGCCGCCGTCCGCCGGCCGCGGCAGGTGCACCCGGTAGCCGCCGGCGTCCAGCACGGCGAGCGCCGCCTCGAGGGTCTCGGGCTCGAAGGTGGTGTTGAAGGTGTCGGCCAGCAAGACGACCTCGCGGCCGCCCTCCGGTCCCACCGCCACCGGCGCCTGGAATGTGCCGCGCCGCCAGGCCGGCAAGTTGCGCTTCGCGCTGATGCCCAGGGCCTTCTCGCCCAGCCAGGCCAGCCCCGGCAGGCGGTCGCGCAGGTTGAGCAGCGGGGCCAGCCGCGCGGCCCTGGGGGCATAGCGCGGCAGATAGGCGACCAGGCGGTCGCGCAGCGAGAGGCCGTGGCGCTTGCCATAGTGATAGAGGAACTCGGTCTTCATGCGCGCCATGTCGACGCCGGTCGGGCACTCGCGCTTGCAGCCCTTGCAGCCGACGCAGAGCTTCATGGTCTCGGCCATGGCCCCGGAGGTCAGCGCCTCGGGGCCGAGCTGCCCCGAGAGCGCGAGCCGGAGCGCATTCGCCCGGCCGCGCGTCAGGTGCTGCTCGTCGCGGGTGACACGGTAGGAGGGGCACATGACATTGGCGTCGAACTTTCGGCAAGCGCCGTTGTTGTTGCACATCTCGACCGCGCCGGCGAAGCCGCCCCAGTCCGACCAGTCGAGCGCCGTCTCCGGCGCCTCGCTCCGGTAGCCCGGCTTGAAGCGGAACAGCGACCGGTCGTCCATCTTGGACGGGCGGACGATCTTGCCCGGGTTGAACAGGCCCCCGGGGTCGAAGCTGTCCTTGACCGCCTCGAAGGCCTCGACCATGCGCGGGCCGAACATGGCCTCGTGGAACTCGGAGCGGACCAGGCCGTCGCCGTGCTCGCCCGAGTGCGAGCCCTTGTACGCGCGCACCATGGCGAAGGCCTCCTCGGCGATCGCCCGCATCTTCTTCGCGTCGGCCTCGAGCTTGAGGTTGAGCACCGGCCGCACGTGCAGGCAGCCGACCGAGGCATGGGCGTACCAGGTGCCCGTCGTGCCGTGCTTTTCGAAGACGCGCGTCAGCCGGTCCGTGTAGTCGGCCAAGTCCTCCAACGCCACGGCGCAGTCCTCGATGAAGGAGACCGGTTTGCCGTCGCCCTTCATCGACATCATAATGTTGAGGCCGGCCTTGCGCACCTCCCAGATCGCCTTCTGAAAGGCGGGATCGACCGCCTCGACCACGGCCCCGGGCAGGCCCAGCTCGCCCATCAGCTCGCCGAGACGCTTCAGCCCGGCGAGCTGCAGGCCGCGGTCTTCGCCGGCAAACTCGACCAGGAGCAACGCCTCGGGGGCGCCCTCGACGAAGGCGTCGACCGTGCGGCGGAAGAGCGGGATGCCGCGCGACAGCTCGATCATGGTGCGGTCGACCAGCTCGACCGCCGTCGGATTGAGCTCGACGATATGCCGCGTCGAGTCCATCGCCTGGTAGAAGCTCGGGAAGTGGCAGACGCCCAGCACCTTGTGCGCCGGGATCGGCTGCAGCTCCAGCTCGATGGCGGTCGAGAATGCCAGCGTACCCTCGGAGCCGACCAGCAGGTGGCCCAGATTGGGCGGCACGTTGCCCGCCAGCGCGTCGATGTTGTAGCCGCCGACCCGGCGCATCACCTTTGGAAAGCGCGCCGCGATCTCGCCCGCCTCGCGGTGGCCGAGCGCCAGCAGCGCCTCGGTCAGCTGGCGTTGCCGCGCCGGCATTTCAGCGCCGTTGCCCTCGGCGAGCGCGCCGAAGCGCAGGGCCTGGCCGTCGGCCAGCACGGCGTCGATCGCGGCCACGTTGTCGCGCATCGTGCCGTAGGCGAGCGAGCGGGCGCCGCAGGAGTTGTTGCCGGCCATGCCGCCGATCGTCGCCCGGCTCGCGGTCGAGACGTCGACCGGGAACATCAGGCCGTGCGGCTGCAGGACGGCGTTCAGGCGATCGAGCACCAGCCCCGGCTGGACCGTGACGCGCCGGGCGCCGGGGTCGAAGGCCGTGACCGCGTCCAGATGCTTGGAGACGTCGACCACGATCGCCTCGGCCACGGTCTGGCCGCACTGCGAGGTGCCGCCGCCGCGTGGCAGCACGGGCACCTGCTCCTCGGCCGCGATCTGGATGGTGCGGACCACGTCCTGGTCCGAGCGCGGCACCACGACGCCGAGCGGCTCGATCTGGTAGACCGAGGCGTCGGTGCTGTAACGGCCGCGACTGAAGGCGTCGAACAGCACCTCGCCCTCGAGCTCGCGCCGCAGCCGGGCGGCGAGCGCGGAGTCGCCGATGCGCGAACCGGCCGAGGGACGGCCGGTCGGACGGCCGGTGGGGCGGGCGGTGGGGCGGGCGGTCGCCGCTGGGGTCATGGCCAACCGTGGTGGTTAATGGCTAACTCCCGCCGAGCCTAGCATTTTGCATGCAAAACAAAAAGCGCCGGGTAGCCGATTCCGCCGGATTTTCCAATAATTTGATTTAAATACCAAATTTTCACAATCTTGAAACCATACACTCGTTGATCAGCACGGAATTGTATGCATAATTCCCAATACGTGTTTAACCTCTTGTTAACCACACCCGCAGGCATTCGAAAAGGCCGGCCATGACCCACCGCAGCGGACGCCACTTCCTGCAGATTCCGGGGCCGACCAACGTGCCCGAGCGCATCCTGCGGGCCATGGATTTCCCAACGATCGACCACCGCGGCCCGGCCTTCGGCGCCATGGCGCGAGAGGTGCTGCACGGCCTCAAGGGCATCTTCCGGACCGACGGCCCGGTGGTGATCTATCCGGCCTCGGGCACCGGCGCCTGGGAGGCCGCGCTGGTCAATACGATGTCGCCGGGCGACCGGGTCCTGATGTTCGAGACCGGGCACTTCGCCACGCTGTGGCGGCAGCTCGCCGAGCGGCTCGGCCTCGAGGTCGAGTTCGTGCCCGGCGATTGGCGGCGCGGCGTCGACCCCGGGGCGCTCGAGGCCAGGCTGGCCGAGGACCGAGACCATACGATCAAGGCGGTCTGCGCCGTGCACAACGAGACCTCAACCGGCGTGACCTCGCGCATCGCCGAGCTGCGCGAGGCGATCGACCGCAGCAGCCACCCGGCGCTGTTCTTCGTCGACACGATCTCCTCGCTCGCCTCGATCGACTACCGGCATGACGAGTGGGGCGTCGACGTCACCGTGGCCGGCTCGCAGAAGGGCCTGATGCTGCCGCCGGGGCTCAGCTTCAACGCGATTAGCGCCAAGGCGCAGGCGGCCGCCGAGACGGCGCGCCTGCCGAGGAGCTACTGGGGCTGGCAGGAGATGCTGGCGGCCAACGCCAAGGGCTTCTTTCCCTATACGCCGGCCACCAACCTGCTCTACGGCCTCGGCGAGTCCATCGCCATGCTGACCGAGGAGGGACTGGACAAGGTCTTCGCCCGCCATGCGCGCCTTGCCGAAGCGACACGGCGCGCGGTCAGGACCTGGGGGCTCGAGCTGCTCTGCGTCGACGAGCGGGAGTACAGCAATTCCCTGACCGCCGTGCTCATGCCCGCCGGCCACGACGCCGACGCCTTCCGCAAGGCGGTGCTGGAAAACTACGACATGTCGCTCGGCAACGGGCTCGGCAAGGTCGCCGGCAAGGTGTTCCGGATCGGCCACCTGGGCGACTTCAACGAACTGATGCTGGCCGGCACCCTGGCCGGTGTCGAAATGGGCCTGGCGGTCGCAGGAGTGCCGCACGAAACGGGGGGCGTGCAGGCGGCGCTGGACTTCCTGTCCGGCCAGGGTGGCAAGAGCCAACGCGAATCGGAGTTGCAGGATAGTTTGGCTTTATAACCAAGTGTTGTAGACTGGTGGAATGATAACTTCGCACCAATCGACAACTTTAACGTCAAATCCTAGAGGGAGGACTACTATGAAGATCATCAAATTCCTGGTCCCGGCGCTGCTCGGGACCGCGGTCGCGGGCCAGGCCCTGGCCGCGGAACTGGAGCTGAAGTTCGGCCACGTCGGCGCCCCCGGGTCGCTGTTCGAGGCCTCGGTCAACGAGTTCGCCAAGCGGGCCAACGAAAAGCTGGCCGGCAAGGCCAAGGTCGTCACCTTCGGCGCAAGCCAGCTCGGCAAGGACAAGGAGCTCTTGCAGAAGCTCAAGCTGGGCACGGTCAATTTCTCCCTGCCGTCTACCGTCATGTCGACGGTGGCCGACGAGTTCGGCCTGTTCGAGATGCCCTATCTGGTCAAGGACCGCGGCCACATGGCCCGCATCGAGAACGAGATCTTCTGGGCCAAGATCGAACCGGCGGCCGAGGCCAAGGGTTACAAGATCCTGGCGGTCTGGGAGAACGGCTTCCGCCACATCACCAACAATGAGCGGCCGATCAACAAGCCCGCGGACCTCCAGGGCATCAAGCTGCGCACGCCCAAGGGCGCCTGGCGGGTCAAGATGTTCAAGTCCTATGGCGCGAACCCGACGCCGATGTCCTTCTCCGAGGTCTTCACCGCGCTCCAGACCGGCGTGATCGACGGCCAGGAGAATCCCTTTGCGCAGATCTACAGCGCCAAGTTCCAGGAGGTGCAGAAGTACCTCTCGCTGTCGGGCCACGTCTACACGCCGGCCTATGTCACCGTCGGCAAGGACGCCCCGACGTGCGCCAGGTCCTCGAGGAAACGGCCAAGGAGACCCAGGCCTACGTCTACGAGACGGCGGCGGCGATGGAAATCGACCTGCTGGACAAGCTCAAGGCTGGCGGCATCGCGGTCAACGAGCCGGACAAGGCCGCCTTCGTGAAGGCCAGCAAGGGGATCTATGACGAGTTCTCGGCCAGCGTTTCCGGCGGTGGCGAAATGGTCGACAAGGCCATGAGCCTGGCCGGAGGTTCCTGATATCGTTCGGCCCGCCCCGGCGCCATCGGGGCGGGCCATTTTCCAGCAGCTGATCCCGGGTGGAGAGGAGCGAGGGCGACGTGCAGTGGCTAGCCCGCGCGAAGGGGGCCTTTGAGCGCCTTCTGGAAGCGATACTGATCTTTCTGATGATTGCACTGACGATCGTCGTCGTGGTCGCGGTCGTCTATCGCAAGGCCGGGGCCTCGCTGGCGTGGTACGACGAGGTCGCCTCGGTCATGCTGGCCTGGATCACCTACTACGGAGCCGCGCTGGCGGCGCTCAAGCGCGGGCACATCGGCTTCGACGGCCTGGTGCTGGCCCTGCCCCTGCACTGGCGTCTTGCCGCGGCGGTCATTGCCGAAGTCTGCGTCTATGCCTTCTTCCTGCTGCTCGCCTGGACCGGACTGGTGGTGCTCGACGTGCTGGAGGGCGACACCCTGGTCAGCCTGCCCGAGGTCTCGGTGCAGATCACCCAGTCGATCATCCCGATCGGCGCGGTGCTGTTCCTGGTCTGCGAGACGCTCAGCCTGCCGGACCATTGGCGCAAGCTCAAGGCCGGTATCTCGCATGAGATTCCGCCCATCGATCTCGAGGAGTCCGCGCCGTGACCCTCTTGCTGATGATCGCCGGGCTTTTCGCGCTGATCCTGATCGACGTGCCGATCGCCATCGCGCTGGGCGTGGTGGCGGTGACCGCCATGCTGCTGACCCAGGGCGCGGACATCCTGCCCAACGTGGCGCTGGTCATGTACGACGGCGCCACCAAGTTCCCGCTGCTGGCCATTCCCATGTTCATCCTGGCCGGCGCGATCATGAACGCCTCGGGCATCTCGCGCCGGCTGATCGCCTTCGCCTCGGCCCTGCTCGGCTTTATCCGCGGCGGCCTGGCGATCGTCAACATCGGCGTCTCGATGTTCTTCGCCGAGATCTCGGGCTCGGCCGTGGCCGACGTGGCGGCGACCGGCTCGATCCTGATCCCGGCCATGAAACGGCGCGGCTACCCCAAGGCCTTCGCAGCGGCGGTGACCTCCTCCTCGGCGACCATCGCGGTCATCATTCCGCCGTCGATCCCGATGATCCTCTACGGCGTCATGTCGGACAGTTCGATCGTCCAGCTCTTCGTCGCCGGGATCATCCCCGGGGTCTTGGGCGGGCTCGGCATGATGAGCCTGTCCTATTGGATGGCGCGGCGCCAGAACTGGCCGGTCGAGGAGATCTTCGCGCTGTCGAAGCTGTGGACCACCTTCAAGGAGGCCTCCTGGGCGCTCGTCCTGCCGGTGATCATCCTGGGCGGCATCTTCGGCGGTCTGGTGACCGCGACCGAGGGGGCGGGCCTGGGCGTCGCCGCGGCGCTGCTCATCGGCTGCGTGGTCTATCGCGACCTCGACTGGCCCTTTCTCAAGCAGGCGATCATCG
>CAMYMY010000273.1 GCA_947259625.1 uncultured Kiloniellales bacterium
AAGAGCGCCTTGGCAGCGGCATAGCTCCAGCGGTGGTTGATGGTCGGGCCCATGACCAGCGGGGTCTCGTCCTCGCGCTGCTCGTAGAGGGCCGGGTCCGAGTAGTCGTCACCGGCGATGTAGCTCGAGAGCGTGCGGCCATAGACCTCGCAGGTGGAGGTGTGGAACAGCCACTTGCGGTGCGCCGCGCACAGCTCGATCAGCTTGTAGGCGTGGATGAAGTTGGAGTGGATGGTGTGGACCGGGTTCGACACGTACTGAGCGGGAGTGCACACCGCCGCCAAGGAGATCACCGCCTCGCACTCGGCGATGTAGGGCTCGAGCTCGGGGTAGGTGGTGTCGTGGTCGACATAGGAGCGGTGCAGGTGCAGGTCCGGGTTGTCGAGATGCTGCGCGATCTTGTCGGTCGAGACGTCCCAGCCCTCGATGTCGTAGTCACCACGGGCGAGCAGCCGGTCCGTGAGATGGCTTCCGACGAAGCCTCCGCAGCCCAGCAACAGCACCTTCTTCTTCGCCATGCTTACACTCCGCTCCAGGAGCCCGCGCAGGCGGGCACCGAGCTCGAAAATCCATGGACCCTGGGGGAGAAGACGCGATGTGGGTAGCAGTTCTCCCCTCCACGCGCATCCGAAGAGAGGGCTTTTCGCCACACTTGCATGCCGGGCAGGGATGGGAGAACGATCCGCCCCATGATGCCCCCCGATGGATCCAACCCGCGGGCGACCCGCACTCAGGACGGAGCTGCGGCGGCTGCAGGCGACGCCAGCGCGTCCGCCAACCGCGGTGACTGGGCGCTGCTCGGGGGCCTGTGCCTGGGGCTGCTCCTCTATTGGTCGGTGCTCTATCACCCGTTCTTCCTGCCCAACAACGACTTCCCCTCGTTCCAGCGCACCGCCGAGAGCCTCGCTCACCTCGCGCTGCCCCAGAGCTTCCAGCGCATGCCCGTGCTGCCCGCGCTGATGGCGCTGCTGGCACCCGTGCTCCCCGGGCCTCACCCCTACCTCCACGCCGCCCTGATCCGGATCGAAAGCCGCCACCCCACCGATCGGGAAGCCATAGCCCCAGTGAGCGTCGGGCATGGCATAGGAGGCCTTCACGATCCCGGGCAGCCTCGCAACGTTGGTGACCTGTTCGAAGACCTTGTCGTCCATTTGGTCGATCAGCCGCTCGTCGGCGTAGATGATCGCCGGCACCCGCATGGCGCCGCTCGGCTCGACTCGCCATTCGACCGCTGAAACTTGGCTGAGGTTCGTCTTGTCCATTCCTCCGCCTCCGCCCGAGGTCCCGCCCGGCGGGCCTCTATCAGACGTCGACGACGCATTGGGCGACCCACAGGCCGTCAGACCTCCGAGCCACTTCGAGCGCCGTCAAGGTCGCGCCCTTGACCTCCACGGCCGGCTCGTGGCGCGCTGCGTCGACCGGCTCGCCCCAGGCCTGCCCGCGCAGGCGCCGATCCTCGATCCACACGGCGAAGCGACTGAACAGCATGCGGCGCGTGGCCATCTCGTAGACCAGTGCGTTCAGCCAATCGACCAGAAGCAATTCGAGATCAGGGGCCTCGCAGGTGATCTCGACAGAGAGGCGCGGCATGACCCATTGCGGATCGGTGATCACCGCGGTCAGCGCCGTGGCCGCCTGTTCGAAAGCGGTGTTCTTGTCGGAGCCGAAGCCGCGCACCCCGGTATCGGCCCGATGCGGGAAGAGTTCCCAACCATTCTTGCGCGTGGCCGTTCTGTCAGCCGCTCTGGACGCCGATCGCGAAGTCATCAGACTCACCGCCGAGCCAAGCAACCATGATGAAAGCCTAACGACCGGCTACCCAGCCCTCATTGATACAGGTCAAAGACGCTGGGAGCGGCAGGCCAACCGCGGGAAACGGAGATCGAATTCGCTCGGCCGGACGCCGCGCGGCAAAGGCCTACGAATTGATGCAGATCAAAGTCGCCACATCGCTGCCGTGACATGTTATAAATCCATAGAAAAAAAAAGGTTTCAGCTGGGAGAGACATGTCTGACCCTTACGTTGTCAGGCCCCTTGCGCCTGATCAAATTCCACAGGCTTACCCGCTGGTAGCGATCTTCGATCCGAAGCTGACTCAGGAACAATGGTCGAAATACGCCGGCGCCCTGATCTCGGAGCACGCGGACCGCGAGCGCCACAGCATTATCACGGTCCAGAGCAGCCAAGGCGACATCTACGGCCTGTCGGTCTACTGGCTGCGGCCCGACCTGCGCGAAGGCCGGATCCTGGAGATAGAGAACTTTGCCGTTGTAGACCTTGTCGGCAATCGAACGGCGGCGAGGGTGCTCCTCGAGGCCCTGCAGGACGTCGCAATGCAACTGGACTGCAGCTGCATCTCGATCAGCCTGCTCAATCCGCAGATGCGCAAGTGGCTGCGCGAACCGAAAAATCCGGCGATGGACCTGTTCCGCGCGTCGGGTTTTCGCGGCGAGCAGTTGCGTCTGCGCAAGTGTTTCTGAGCCCAGGGTGTGAAAGGGGGCCCGAAATCGCGACGCAGTGCGATGCAGAATTCGGTGCAGCTGGCCGAACCGCCGCCGGTGCCTTTCGGGCGGTCTCGCGCCCCTGTGCAGGGTCTGTGCCTCTTCGACCTTGCGGATCTGCGACCTGTGTATCTTGCGCTTCCCGCTCAGGTCGATGATTGGGCATATATGCGGATCAATGCGGGAGGGATCTTTTGATATAGATCAAAGCCCATTGACGCCTTAGGGGATATAGTTATCACTAATTTGGGGAAGCCGCATGCATGGAGCAGCCAATGCAAACAGCACGGCAGCACTGGGCAGGCGGAAGAAAATCCTCTTCGGACGCCGGTCAATGCGCACCCAGAGATCCAGCTGAAAGGTACGCCTTGCAGGAGAAAACGCTGGCCAAGCTTGAGCAGGAAGGTGAAAGCTTCAGCCTATCGGAGTGCGATCTACTGGTCCGGGAGGGGCAGCCCGGCGACGAGAACTTCACCGTCGTCGAGGGGACGCTCATGCTCTACAAGTCGTTGCCGGGCGGGCGGCGCCAGGTCGTCGGATTCCGCTTCCCCGGAGAGTTGGTCACGTTGCGTCGCTGCGGCTCGACCTGGCCGGTCAGCGTGAGCGCCATAACGCCCTGCAATGTCAACCGCCTGCCCTGTCAAGCATTCCAAAGCTTGGTCGAATCGGACCGGGACGTCTGCCAAACGCTGCTGGACCTGGCCAGCGACGAAATTGCTGCCAGACAGGAACAGCTCCTGACCGTTGGCCGCAAGAACACCGTGGAGCGGATTGCCGCCTTCATCCTGGAAATATGGCACCGTACCCAGCAGTGGCCGGCACAAAACGACGAGGTCCTGCTGCCGATGAACCGTGCGGCCATCGCCGATTACCTGGGCCTCAAGACCGAGACCGTCTCCCGCGCTTTCGCGCGGCTGGTCCACGAGGATATTCTCGCCCTACCCCGGCCGAGCCACGTCGTCCTGCTGGACAGGCCCGCCCTCGAAGGCCTGGCCGAAGGCCGACGGTCGCTTTTCGATGAAGCACTCACACGCAGGGCTTGACTTCAATCAAGGCGAAACGATCCCCGATTCCGTTATCTTGTGTTTTGGTGGGCGCTACAGGTGTGGCGCCGGACACACTTCATCCGGGGGACCCACGATGACGAAGTTCAAGCTCCTTACGCTTCCACTGGCTTTCGCCATTGCCCTGGTCGGTGGTTCGGCTCTGGCCGACGGCGACGCCACGGCCGGCAAGAAGGTGTTCAAGAAATGCAGGGCCTGCCATGCCCTCGAGGCCGGCAAGAAGAAGATCGGCCCCAGCCTGCACGGTATTTTCGGGCGCAAGGCGGGCAGCGTCGATGGCTTCAAGTATTCCAAGGCGATGAAGGCATCGGACATCGTCTGGGACGAAGAAAATATGGAGAAATTCCTGGCAAAGCCGAAAACATTCCTTCCGGGCACGAAGATGGTGTTCGCCGGTCTCAAGAAGGACGATCAGAGGGAGAACCTGATCGCCTACCTCATGCAGGCGACGAAATAGGGCGGCGGACATCGGATAATCTATCCTGGCCGGCTTCGGTTTCAGCGCAATTCGGGGGCGAAAATCAGTATGTGATCTAGATCAATATTGATTTAAATCAACGATTGCGCGGTCCGAAACCTTTAGGGTGATTGCAAATCGAGCATCGAATGCGGAGGCCGTGATGGACTACCAGCGTTTTTTCGCCGAACAGATTGCCGGTTTGCGGTCTGAAGGCCGTTATCGGATTTTTGCCGATCTGGAGCGCCGCGCTGGTGATTTCCCGCACGCCACCTACCACGGGGCCGCAAATCCCGGGGAAGTGACGTACTGGTGCTCCAACGATTACCTTGGCATGGGCCAGAACTCGGTCGTGCTGGAGGCGATGCACGAAGCCCTGGCGCGCTGCGGCGCGGGCGCCGGCGGCACGCGCAACATCTCGGGAACCAACCATTACCACGTTCTATTGGAGCGCGAACTTGCCGACCTCCACGGCAAGGAGGCCGCACTGCTCTTCACTTCCGGATACGTCTCCAACATGGCCTCGCTGGCCACGCTGGCGGCCAAGCTGCCGGACTGCGTGGTCCTCTCGGACTCGCTGAACCATGCCTCCATGATCGAGGGAATCCGGCACAGCCGGGCGGAAAAGCGCATCTTCAAGCACAGCGACCCGGAGGACCTGAACCGGATCCTGTCGGAGGTCGAGACGTCGCGGCCCAAGATCGTCGCCTTCGAGTCGGTCTACTCTATGGACGGCGACATCGCGCCGATCGCCGAACTCTGCGACGTGGCCGACGCACACGGCGCCATGACCTATCTCGATGAGGTCCACGCCGTCGGCCTCTATGGGCCGCGCGGCGGCGGCATCGCCGAGCGTGAAGGCGTCATGGACCGTCTGACGGTGATCGAGGGCACCCTCGGCAAGGCCTTCGGCGTACTGGGCGGCTACATCGCCGCTTCGGCCGCCCTGGTCGACTTCGTGCGCAGCTTCGCTTCGGGCTTTATCTTCACCACGGCCCTGCCGCCGGCGGTGGCCGCCGGTGCGCTGGCCAGCGTACGCCACCTGAAGCAGAGCCAGACCGAGCGCGCGAGACACCAGGAGCGGGCCGCGGCCCTGAAGCGCCGCTTGAGGGCGGAGGGGCTGCCGGTCATGCCTTCGGTAAGCCACATCGTGCCGGTCCTGGTGGGCGATCCGGTGCGCTGTAAGCAGGTGACCGACACACTGATGAAACGCCACGGCATCTACGTGCAGCCGATCAACTACCCGACCGTGCCGCGCGGTACCGAACGGCTGCGCCTGACGCCGTCGCCGCTGCACAACGACGCCGAGATGGACCGTCTAGTCGCCGCCTTGAGCGATATC
>CAMYMY010000274.1 GCA_947259625.1 uncultured Kiloniellales bacterium
CAGATTGTCGCGCGGCCAGCCGCTGCCGTCGGTCGCAGGTGCGGTGTAGGGGTTGGTGAAGACCTCCTCGGGGACGCGCCCGCTGTAGCGCGACAAGATCTCCAGCTCCTCGCCCTCGGGAAGTCCGGTCGCGGCCAACTCCGAGTTGGAGAAATAACTCTCGGTGCGGGTGTATTGGCTGAAGAACAGGTTTTTGTTGGTCCATTCGAAATCGAAGGCGTAGGCGAGCGCTCGGCGTAAACTGCGATCCTGGAAGATCGACCGCCGCGAGTTCATGACAAAGGCCTGCATCCCGGTCGTGCTTTGGTGGGGCACTTCGATCTTTTTCAGCCAGCCCTCCCGCACCGGCGGAACGTCGTAATCAAGCGCCCAGGCCTTGGCTTGGTTTTCCTCTCGGTAGTCGATGTCGCCGGACTTCAACGCCAGGCGAATAGCCACGTCGTCGCGATAGTAGGTGTAACGGATGCGGTCGAAATTGCCCTGACCGCGGTTGACCGGGAGATCCTTGGCCCAATAGTCCTCGACCCTCTCCCACACGACGAAACGCCCAGCCTCGAACTCGGCGATCCGGTAGGGGCCGCTGCCAAGCGGCGGGTCTAGGGTGGTCTTCTCGAAAGCGCCCTCGCCGAGGCCCTCCCAGTAGTGCTTTGGCAGGATCGTCAATTCTCCAGTGATCAATGGCAGCTCGCGATTGCCTTTTTCAGAGAACGTGAATTTGACCTTGTGGGACCCGACATTCTCTGCTTTCACCACACTCTGGTAATAGAATCGAAAAGTTGGCGAGCCCTTTGCTTTCAGGGTGTTGAACGTCCAGATCACGTCTTCCACAGTGATCGGTCTGCCGTCGTGCCAACGGGCCTCGGGCCTGAGCGTAAAGATTACCCAGGACCGGTCCTCGGGCCATTCGATCGATTCGGCAAGAAGCCCATACCTGGTGAAGGCCTCGTCCGCGCTCCCCGCCGTGAGCGTTTCATTAAGAAAACCTAGCCCGCCGACTGCCGCTCCCTTTGGTATGAAGGCGTTGAAGCTGTCAAAGGTGCCGCGAACCCCTTCCCGCAGCGTACCGCCTTTGGGCGCCGCCGGGTTGACGTAGTCGAAGTGCTTGAAGTCCGGGCCGTACTTCGGCTCGCCGTGCATGGCGATGGCGTGGCTCTTATAGATCTTCTGGCCGTCATCGCCCACGCGCACTTGGTAGTGCGACGAGGCGGCCGGCTCTTCGCTCGACGCCGGCGGGGCTACCGTGACGATCGTCAGGATGAGCAGCGGCAGGAACAGGCCCATAGGCCTCATGCGACTCGGGAACGACATGGGCGCATAGGGACTTAAGCGCTCGGATTCGCAGACGCAAGGCAAAACAATCCGCCGATCACGGAGAATTAATCCCCCGCCAGCAGCTCGAGCGCGGCCTCGTGGACGCGCTTGTCGCCCGCCGCGATGATCCGGCGGTCGGTCTCGAGGCCGAGCGCGCCGCCCTTCCAGTCGGTCAACATACCGCCGGCGCCCTCCACCACCGGCACCAGGGCCATGAAGTCGTAGGGATCCATGTCGGCCTCGACCACCAGGTCGAGGTGGCCGCTGGCGAGCGCCCCGTAGGCGAAGCAATCGCCGCCGTAGAGCACCATCCTGGCCGCCCGGCGCACCCGCTCGAAGGCCGGGAACTCGGCGTCGCCGAACATGTGCGGCGTAGTGGCGGTCAGCACGGCGCCGGCCAGCTCCGCGCAGGGCCGAACCCGGACCTCGCGCGCGCCCTGCCGGTCCTCGAAGCGGGTCGTCCGCCCGGCGGCGCCGGTCCAACGCTCGCCCAGCATCGGCATGTCGATGAGGCCGAGGATCGGCCGGCCCTCGTGCAGCAGCGCGATCAGGGTGCCGAACAGGGGGTTGCCGGTGACGAACTTCTTGGTGCCGTCGATCGGATCGAGCACCCAGACGTACTCGGCCTCGGGCCGATAGCTGCCCCCTTCCTCGCCGATGATGCCATGGTCCGGGTGTCTGGCGGCGATAATTTCCCGGATCCTCGCTTCCGCCTCGCGGTCGGCCAGCGTTACCGGGGTGTCGTCCGGCTTGTCCTGCACATCGAGGCGGGTGCGGAAATAGCGGTGCGCCACCTCGCCTGCCGCCGCGGCCATCTCCCCGGCCAGCGTGACGAAGGCCTGCGGGCAGGACGCGGCCGTCATGATACGGCTGTCACCGCGACGTCATTCCGGCAGCGGCGCGGGGCTGCCGCTGAGGGAGCGCAGATAGGCGATCAGGTTGGCCCGGTCCTCGATCTTCTTGAGGCCGGCGAAGCTCATCTTGGTGCCCGGCGCCCAGTCCTTGGGCTTGCCGAGGAAGCCGTCCAGGTTCTCATAGCTCCAGCCGTCTCCGGACTTTTCCTGGAGACCCTTGGAATAGGTGAACCCGTCGACGCTCGCGATGGCTCGGCCGACCAGGTTCCACAGGTTCGGGCCGATCTTGTTGGCGCCGCCCTCTTCGACGGTGTGGCAGGAGGTGCACTTGCGCGACACCTTCTGGCCGGCCGCCACGTCGGCCGCGGCAAGCAGCGGCAGCACCGAGCCGGGCCCGGGCGCTTCGGACGCCGCGGCGTCCGTGGGCGAGGCCTCGGCGGGCGCGGCGCCGACGACCGGATAGGCATTCTGGGCGAGTTCCTGGGGCTGGACCAGCAGATGAGCGACGAAGCCGCTGAACGAGGCGATGATGCCGGCCGTCAGTACGGCGGCGACCACCTTGTTGACTTCTAGGCCAGACATCGCTTCCCCCTTGCGCACCTGATAAACCGGAGCGGAACTTAGCCGCACGGCCCGGCGCGTTCAATAGCGCGCGTTGAAAAGCGACCTTTAGAAAAGCGTTTTTCGGGGCGGGGCGCGCCGCTATGCTGCCGCGGCCCGCCGCCGGAACGCGGAACTCGTACCGGGACAGACCGCCCGTGAGCCTGCCTGCCAACCCGATCGTCGTGATCCCAGCACGTCTGGCATCCATCCGCCTGCCGGACAAGCCGCTGGCCGAGATCCACGGCGAGCCGATGATTGTCCACGTCTGGCGCCGGGCGGTCGAGGCGGCGGTCGGGCCGGTCGTGGTGGCGGCGGGCGAAGCGGCCATCGCCGAGGCGGTCAAGGCGGCCGGCGGCCAGGCGGTTCTGACCCGGCCGGAGCACCCCTCGGGCTCGGACCGGGTGCACGAGGCGCTCGCCCAGGTCGACCCGGGTAGCACCCACGACGTCGTCGTCAACCTGCAGGGCGACCTGCCGACCCTGGCGCCAGCGCTCCTGCACGCGGTTCTCGAGCCGCTCCGGGAGCCCGCCGTCGACATCGCGACCCTGGCGGTCGAGATCGCCGAGCCGGCCGAGCGCCACGATCCCAATGTGGTCAAGGTGGCCGCCGGCTTTACGGCCGGCAGCCGAATCGCGCGCGCGCTCTATTTCAGCCGCGCGCCGGTGCCCTGGCCGGGCGCGGAGGATGCCCTGCCGCTCTATCACCACGTCGGCCTCTACGCCTACCGGCGTGCCGCGCTGGAACGCTTCGTGACCCTGCCGCGCGGCGTACTGGAAGCGCGCGAGCGCCTGGAGCAGCTGCGCGCGCTCGAGGCCGGCCTGCGCATCGACGTGGCGCTCGTTGACACGCTTCCCGTCGGTGTCGATACTCCGGCCGACCTGGAGCGCGCCCGCGCGGTGCTGGCGCCGCTGTCCCCAACCTGACCGGGCCCGCCTCGTCACAAAGATGACCGCCGCCGATCCCCAAAAGCTGATCGCCTTTCAGGGCGTGCATGGCGCCTATTCCGACATGGCCTGCCGGAGCGCCCATCCGGAGCTGTCCACCCTGCCCTGCCCGTCCTTCGAGGACACCTTCGCCGCGGTGCGCGACGGCCGAGCCGAGTTGGCGATGATTCCGATCGAAAATTCGAGCGCGGGACGGGTCGCCGACATCCACCACCTCTTGCCCGAGTCCGGTCTGCATATCGTCGGCGAGCACTTCGAGCGCGTGAACCACCAGTTGCTCGCGCCGAAAGGGGCGACGCTGGGAGGCCTCGAGGTGGTGCGCAGCCACGTGCAGGCGCTCTCGCAGTGCCGGGAGTTCATTCGCTCCCACGGAATCAAGCCGGTGGTTTACGCCGACACGGCCGGCGCCGCGGCCGAGGTGGCCGCCTTGAACGACCCGGCCCAGGCGGCGATCGCCTCGGCCCTGGCCGGAGAGATCTACGCGCTCGAGGTGTTGAAGGGCGACATCGAGGACGCCGAGCACAACACGACCCGCTTCCTGGTCATGGCGCGCGAGCCAGTCGATCCCGACCCGGCCGGTGGGCTGGTGATTACCAGCTTCGTGTTCCGGGTGCGCTCCGTGCCGGCCGCGCTCTACAAGGCGCTGGGCGGCTTTGCGACCAACGGGGTCAACATCACCAAGCTCGAGAGCTACATCCTCGACGGCAGTTTCAACGTGGCCCAGTTCTATGCCGACATCGAGGGCCATCCGGATCAGCGCCCGGTCCGCCTGGCGCTGGAGGAGCTCAGCTTCTTCTCGCGCGAGGTCAGGATCCTGGGCGTCTACCATGCCGCCCCCTTCCGCGGCGGCGAGCTGAGCGCCGGCGGGCTCTGATACCGGGGCCGCGGGGCGGCTCCGGATCCGCTCGCCGGACCGGACCGCACGGCCGGTCACAACAAGATCATTTGAAATCGCCGGCAGGGATGCTTAGCTGACGGTCAGGTGAAGTTGTACCAAAGGATATGAGCGGGGACAGCAATGAGCAGACGTGGAAAGTGGTCCGTGGCCGGGATCGAGCCCCGGCTCGATGACGTGCTCGCCGACCCGCTCGTGCGGACCGTCATGCGCCGCGATGGCGTGACCTCGGAGGAGCTCCGCGGCATCCTAGAAGCGCTGCGTGCGCAGCGGGCCGAAACGGACGCCGAGGGAAACCGAGGCGACGAGTCCTCGGACTGAACGCCCGCCAAGCCTCCGCTAGCACGCTTCGGCCAGCCAGTCCTCGATCAGGCGCCGGGCGATGGAATCGGCGCGCGGCAGGCGGAAGCTCTCGTCCTCCGGCGAGTTCAAGAGGTCCTCGCGGCTGAACCAGGCCGCCGATTCGATCTCGGCCCGGTTGACCCGCAGCTCCGCGGGTTCGATGCGCGCGTGGAAACCCAGCATAAGCGACGAGGGGAAGGGCCAGGGCTGGGACGACTGGTAGAAGACCTGGCCCGGGTCGAACCGCAACCCGACTTCTTCGGCGACCTCGCGTGCGACGGCCTCCTCCAGGGTCTCGCCCGGCTCGACGAAGCCGGCGAGCGTCGAATGCATGCCCGGCGGCCAGATCTCCTGCCGGCCGAGCACGCAACGCGCGCCGTCGTGCACCAGCATGATCACCGCCGGGTCGGTGC
>CAMYMY010000275.1 GCA_947259625.1 uncultured Kiloniellales bacterium
TGATGGCGACCCTGCCGACCGGGATCAGCAACCTGCTGATGATCATGGTGCTGCTGCCGTTCTGGACCTCGCTGCTGGTGCGCACCACCTCGTGGATCGTCCTGCTGCAGAGAGAGGGGGTGTTGAACGACATCGCCGTGTGGTTCGGGCTGATCGGCGACGACAACCGGCTGCAGATGATCTACAACATGACCGGCACCGTGATCGCGATGGTCCACATCCTGCTGCCGTTCATGGTGCTGCCGCTGTTCAGCGTCATGAAGACCATTTCGCCGAGCTACGTGCGCGCCGCCAGATCGCTCGGCGCGACGCCGGCACGGGCTTTCTGGACGGTCTATTTCCCGCAGTCGGTCCCGGGGATCGGCGCGGGATCGCTGCTCGTGTTCATACTGTCGATCGGCTACTACATCACGCCGGCCCTGGTCGGCGGACGGACCGGCCAGCTGATCAGCAACTTCATCGCCTTCCACATGCAGAAGTCCTTGAACTGGGGCCTGGCCGCGGCGCTGGGCGGCATCCTGCTGCTGGGCGTTCTGGCGCTTTACTGGCTCTACAACCGCCTGGTCGGCATCGACAACATGAAGCTGGGATAGGATCATGGCCGCCTTGCCGCCCTATGCGGGCCCGCTGGAACACGCCTGGCACTACGGCTTCCGGGTGCTGTGCGGCCTGATCTTCCTGTTCCTGATCATGCCGATCCTGGTGATCATACCGCTGTCGTTCAACGCCGAGCCCTATTTCACGTTCAACGAGCACATGCTGCGCTTCGAGCCGGACGCCTATTCGACGCGCTGGTACGCGGACATCTTCAACAACCCGCAGTGGGTCCACTCGATCAAGAACAGCTTCATCGTCGCGGTCTTCTCGACCCTGCTGGCCACCTTCCTCGGCACGCTGGCGGCCCTGGGCCTAAGCCGGGCCTACATGCCCTACCGGACCGCCGTCATGGGCATTCTGATCTCGCCGATGATCGTGCCGCTGATCATCACGGCGGCGGGCATGTACTTCTTCTATTCGAAGATCGGCCTGGCGCAGACCTATCCGGGCCTCATCCTGGCGCACACGGCCCTGGGGACCCCCTTCGTGGTGATCACCGTGACCGCCACGCTGATCGGGTTCGACCATTCGCTGACCCGGGCCTCGGCCAGCCTCGGCGCCGATCCGACCCGCACCTTCTTCAAGGTGATCGTGCCGCTCATCCTGCCCGGGGTCATCTCGGGGGCGTTGTTCGCCTTCATCACCTCCTTCGACGAGGTTGTCGTGGTGCTCTTCCTCGCCGGCTTCGAGCAGCGCACGATCCCGCGCCAGATGTGGGCCGGCATCCGCGAGCAGATCAGTCCGACCATTCTGGCGGTGGCGACCCTCTTGATCACCTTCTCGATCGTGCTGATGACGGTCCTGGAGGGTCTGCGGCGGCGCAACGAACGCCTGAGGGGCATACGGTCGACCTGAGCCGGTCGTCGGTTCGGCCCATTCATGATGCAGGAGTCCACCCGCAACAAGCGCATCGGTTCGCTCCGCGCGGGCGTGGTCGGCGCCTTGGCCTTGATTTCCCTGACCCTCGAAACCTCCAAAGTGGCCCGGGCGGAACGGGTGCAGCTCGAGCTCGTCCTGGCGCTGGACGCCTCGCTCAGCGTGAGCGACGAGGAGTTCGCCCTTCAGCTCCACGGCCTGGCCGAAGCCTTCAGGAACGAGGCGGTCGTCGCCGCGGTTCGCGCCGCCGGGGACCACGGCATTGCCGTCCTGCTGCTTCAGTGGAGCGACCGCGCCGAGCAAACGGTCGCCGTCGACTGGACGGCCGTGCGCGACGCCGTCGGCGCCCGGGCCCTTGCCGAGAAGATCGCCCAGGCGCCCCGGGCCCACAGCGGCGCCGGCACGGCGATCGGCCGGGCGCTGGAAACCGCCATCCCGCTGTTCCGGATGAACGGTTTCGAGGGGGACCGCAAGGTGATCGACCTGTCCGGCGACGGGGTCGACAACCGGGGCCCCTTGCCCGACAAGATACGCCGGATCGCGGTTGCGGCCGGCATCACCGTCAACGCCCTGGCCATCCTGAACGAGAACCGTTTTCTCGATCGCTACTACGAACGGAACGTGATCGGCGGCACGGGGGCCTTCGTCATGACTGCCGTGGACTACCGGGATTTCGCGGTGGCGATCGTTCGGAAGCTGATCCGCGAGATATCCGATCAGCCGCTGGCCGAACGGCCCCCGGACCCTGGGATCGGCCTGGCCGCCGCGTATTTACCGACTTCGGAGCCCTGAGCCATGATTCGGATAACCGGTCTCGACCATGTCGTGCTGCGGGTTCGCGACGTCGGGCGTATGGTGCGCTTCTACAGCGAGGTGCTGGGCTGCGCCGTCGAGCGTGAAGTCGCGGAACTCGGCCTGATCCAGCTCCGGGCGGGCGACGCGCTGATCGATCTGGTCGACGTGGCGGGCGAGCTGGGCCGCGCTGGCGGCGCGGCGCCGGGCCGGGAGGGGCGAAACATGGATCACCTCTGTCTGCGGATCGAGCCGTTCGACCCGGCCGCTCTGTCCCGGCATCTCGAGGCCCACGGAGTCGCGGCCGGCCCGGTGGAGAGACGTTACGGCGCCGAGGGTTTCGGCCCTTCGATCTATATCCAGGATCCCGAAGGCAACACCGTCGAACTCAAGGGCCCGCCGGCTTGAAACGCCGATTTGCCGCCGAGAAGAAAGTCCGATTGACGCGAAGTTCCCCGATCATCGTCCCCACACGATTGAATGTTTTCGATATGCGAATGCTTCTCATTCGCAAAAACCTCTGGACAGCGGGTCACATTGAGCCTACCTTAAACATTGTGGAGGTATAATCAGGCTGTCATGTACCGCGACAACACCCTGATCCCGAGTGAAGCCGTACGTCTCTTGGCGTTGGGCCTGTTGGCCGACGGCGAGAAGCAATACGGCGATCTGGCCAGGGAAGTCCGCTATTTCACCAGCCACGTGGTCGGGCCGTCGCTGGACTTGGTCGCCCCGCCGCTCGAGCTGCTGAAGGTCGAGGGCCTGATCGAGGCGGCCGACGGCGTCGGCACCGCCGAGGACGCGGTTCCCCTGCGGATTACCGACACCGGCCGCACGGAGTTGGTCCGGCTGCTCACCGCCAGCCTGCGCGCGCCGTTCAACGACATCAACAAGCTGATCCTGGCGCTCAAGATGCGATTCCTGCACGTCCTGGACCCGGCCGAGCAGCGCCTCCAGGTCGAGGTGCTCGTCGAAATGTCGGAGCGGGAGCTGGCGCGCCTCACGGAGATGCGCGACCATCACGCGCAGGAAAAGTCGGGATACATGGCGGGATGGCTCGAGCACGACGTTGCCGAGGTTACCGCCCGCCTCGAGTGGTTCCAGGAGCTCGACCGGCGGCTCGCCTGATCCCGCGCAACTCGGTACTAGGCTCGCCCTCCACAGATTCGCGCGCCAGTGCCAGCACTCCGTTAGCAGGTTGCCGAAATGGTGCGAAGGCTCACCCTCGCACTTCGTCCCTCGACGCTTGTCGAAGGACGAGGGCAACGGGCCGCCGCGGATTTTTTCAACAGCCTGCTAGAGGTGCTGTCCACCGGTAACGAAGATCTCCGTGCCGGTTACATAGCCGAAATCCTCCGTGCAGAGCCGGTAGACGGCCGAGGCCACCTCTTCGGGCCGGCCCATGCGGTGCATGGGGATGCGCGGTATCAGGGCCTCGTACTCCTCGCCGATCATGGCGGTCTCGATCTCGCCGGGGGCAACCGCATTGACCCTGACCCCGATCTCCGCGAACTCGACGGCCATCTCCCGGGTGAGCGCCGAAAGCGCCGCCTTGGAGACCGAATAGGCCGAGCCCGCGAAGGGGTGGATCAGGTGACCGGCGATCGAGGTGATGTTGACCACGCTGCCCTTGCCCTTGCGCAGGGCCACGGCAAAGCCGCGCGCCAGGGACAGCGGCGCGAAGAGGTTCAGCTCGAAGACCTGGCGCCAGCCGTCCAGGTCGCCGTTGATCACGCCGAGCCGCTCCTTGAACGACGTCTTGGGCGACACGGCCGCGTTGTTCACCAGGGCGTCCAGGGGCCCTCCGTCCAGCAGCGCGTTGGCGTCGACGATGAAGTCCTCGAGGCCCTTGGGATCGGCCAGGTCGGTGGTGATGTGGTGCGTCCAGTTGCGGTCGCGCCCGCACTCGGCCGGAACTTCCTCGCGCGAGCAGGTGATGACTCGCCACCCCTCTTCGCTGAAGCGCAGGACCGTGGCATGCCCGATGCCCCGGCTCGCCCCGGTCAGGATTACCGTTCTGGGTTCGCTGCTCATGGCGCGACTATAGCAAAGGTCACCGACGATGACTCATTTCATGGGAGCGGATCGGGCCGCCTCAATGAGCCAGCAGCACGGGCAGGGTCGCGCCCGCGATCACGCCGCGCGTGGCGCCGCCCAGAACCATTTCCCTGAACCGGCTGTGGCCATAGGCTCCCATGACCAGCATATCGGCCCCCGCCTCGGCGCATTGAATCATCAGCTCCTTGCCGATCGGGTCCCGGCCCGGCGTGAAGGCCCAGGTGCGCGCCTCGATGCCGTGCTGGCCCAGGTAGCGAGCCACCTCGCTCGGCTTTGCGGCGACCGATCCGTGCTGGGCGGTCATGATCTCCACTTTGACCGCTTTGCGGAGCATCGGCAAGGCGGCCCCCAGAGCCCGCGCCGCCTCGCGGCTGCCGTCCCAGGCGATCGCGATTTTGCTGGCGAAGGGATCGGGCAGATCCGGCGGCACCATCAGCACCGGGCGGCCGGTTTCGAACATGGCCACTTCCAAAGCCGGGGGATTGCCGTCGGTCGGCTCCGGCGGCGGCTTGGCGACAACGACCAGATCGCTCAGCCGGCCGCGGCGCGTAACCTCGTCCGACTCGCGGCCGATGACATGGTCGAATCTCACGTCGAATCGTCCCGGAACAGGCGTCGCATCCGCCTCGATCAGCGGCAGGCCGGCCGCGACGCAGTGCGTGTCGTAGAGGCGCCGGGCCTCGGCCGCCCGCTTCTTCTCCGCGGCCCGGATGTTTTCGATGACCTGCTCGACCATCGCCCCGGACGCCCCTTCGCCGAACAACGGCATGGCGTCCTTGACCTCGCCCTCCACATGCAGGAGCTCGACCGCAGCCTCGAAGTCGCGCCCCAAGGCCAGCGCGGCCTTGACTACGGCCTCGCTGCCCGCCTCGCCGTCGATGACGGCCAGGATTGTTCCCAGGGTCATGGCGTCCTCCACTACTTGCGACAGGTCAGGTTCGCGACCTGACAATCTGCACCGAAGCGGCCCGGATGCATTGACCCAGGTCAAACCTCGCGCTTGGCCAGGGGATCATCCAAACTGCGCGCGGTGCTCCTCGACACCGTGGGGGTCCTCGTGAATGATGACCTCCGCCTCGGGAAAGGCGCGCAGCAACTCCGCCTCGACCGCGTCGGCCACCTCATGCGCATCGTGGAGGGGCATCTTGCCGTCCATTTCCAGGTGCAGCTGGATGAAGGTCTGCCGGCCCGAGGTGCGCGTGCGCAGGTCGTGCAGGTCGCGGACCTCCTGGTGGCTCAGCGCGATCTCCTTGATGCGTTGCCGCGCCTCCTCGGGCAGCTCCCGGTCCATCAGCATGTCGAGTGCGCCGGCCGCGATCTTCCAGGCGTTGTAGAGGATGTAGCCGGCGATCCCCAAGCCGAACAGCGGATCGGCATGGATCCAGCCGAGCTGGGACACCGCCAGGAGCGCCAGGATCACCGCGCCGTTGACCAGCAGGTCCCCGACGTAGTGCAGCGAGTCCGCCTGGATCGCGACCGAGCCGGTCTTGCGCACCACATAGGCCTGGAACCGGGTCAGGATGAAGGTCACGACGATCGCGAAGACCATGACCGCGATCCCAGCCTGGGCGTGTTCGACGGCCTGCGGCGCGTAAAGCCGGTGGCCCGCCTCGATGGTCAGGAAGATCGCCGAGCCCGCGATGAAGGTCGACTGGCCGAGGGCCGCCAGGGGTTCCGCCTTGCCGTGGCCGAACCGGTGCTCACGATCGGCCGGGGTCAAGGCGTGGCGCACCGCAATCAGGTTCACGATCGAGGCCGCCGTGTCGAGCAGCGAATCGAGGAGCGTGGACAGGAGGCTGACCGAATCCGTGTAGACCCAGGCCCCGAACTTGACGACGACAAGCATGCCGGCGGTCGCCACCGAAGCATAGGTGGCAAGGCGCATGAGCCGGGCTGCCTGGCCGCTGGTCACGGAACTGGGGGCGTGTTGGTTCAGATCGCTTCTCCCGGAACACTCGTCGGAGCGGCGCGCGAGACTCTTCAAGGGTAGAGCCGCTCGGTCCGCCATCCTCCACTTTCGCGATGATACACGAGCCGGTCATGCAGGCGAAATGCCCCTTCGCGCCAGAATTCGATGGTCCGCGGAACGATCCGGAAACCGGACCAGTGGGGCGGCCGCGGCACCTCGCCCAGGGCGTATTTCGCGGCGAACCTGGCGATCCGCTGCTCCAGCTCGAAGCGCCCGGCCAGGGGCCTGGACTGATCGCTGGCCCAGGCGCCGATCTGGCTGTCCTTCGGGCGGGTCGCGAAGTACGCGTCGGCCTCCTCGTCGGCGACTGTCTGGATTTCGCCCTCGATGCGCACCTGGCGGCGCAGCGATTTCCAATGAAACAGTGCCGCCGCCTTGGGCCGGGCAAGGAGCTGCCGACCCTTGCGGCTCTCGAAGTTGGTGTAGAACACGAAGCCGCGCCGGTCCGCGCCCTTGAGCAGGACCATGCGCGCCGAGGGCATGCCATCCTCGCCCACCGAGGCAAGGGCCATGGCGTCGGGATCGTTGGGTTCGCCGGTCTTGGCCTCCTCGAACCAGACGCCGAAGAGGTCGAGGGGGTCCTTGGGCGCGTCGTCACCGAACATGGTCCAGAGCCTGCCTCCAAGCCGTTGTCGTGTCCCGGCCCAGCCGTAACCGACCGCTGTTGCCGCGGGGATGGTTTTGCTAGTATATGCGTAACAGACTCCAAGACAGAAGCACACTGGCAGTGGCTCCATTAACCATCGAATGAGGCAGCCCCGATGAAATTCAAGACCGTGATCGCGGCCGCGATGATTGCATTATTGAGCACGGCCTGCGCCGGGCAGGGCGAGAAACAGACCGTTGGTACCCTCGGCGGCGCCGCGCTCGGCGGCCTGCTCGGGTCGCAGTTCGGCTCGGGTAAGGGCAAGCTGGTGGCGACCGGCGCCGGCGTCTTTATCGGCGCCCTGATCGGCAGCGAAATTGGCCGGTCCATGGATCAGGTCGACCGCATGAAGGCCAACCAGGCGATCAACACGGCCCATAGCGCACCGGTGGGCGAGACGATCACCTGGAACAATCCGGATTCCGGGCACTCCGGCACGGTGACGCCGATTCGCGACGGCACGTCGTCCTCGGGCAGCTATTGCCGCGAGTTCCAGCAGACCGTGACGATCGGCGGCCAGACCGAACAGGCCTACGGCACGGCCTGCCGGCAACCGGACGGCTCTTGGCAGATCGTCGATCAGTAGGATCGCGATCCATCCCCGGCCTGGCGGGCGCCCCCGGACAGGCGCCCCGGCACCGTCATTGCGACTGATACCAAAGGTATGAGGGCGTTGCGGCGATGAGAAATCCCTACGAGATTCTCGGTGTCGCGCGCGACGCCAGCGACGGGGACATCAAGCGCGCCTACCGCAAGCTGGCCAAGGAGCTGCACCCGGACCTCAACCCCGGCAACACGGCGGTCGAACAGCGGTTCAAGGAAGTCGCCCAGGCCTACGGCATCCTGGGGGACGCGGACAAGCGCAAGCGCTTCGACCGCGGCCAGATCGATGCGAGCGGCCAGGAGACCCCCTTCGGGGGCGGCTCCTACCGCCGCTATGCCGAGACCGGCCAGGGCGCCAAGTACAGCCCTTTCGACTTCGGCGAGGACTACGGGGTCGAGGACATCTTCGCGGACCTGTTCGGCGGCGGCGCCCGAAGGGGCCAGAAGGGCCAGAAGGGCCGCACGGTCCGGCGGCGCGGCGCGGATGTTTCCTACACCGTGACGGTCGGCTTCCTCGAAGCCGCGGTCGGCGCCAAGAAGCGGCTCCGACTGGCCGACGGCAAGACTCTGGAGGTCGCGCTGCCGGCGGGCGCGGAGGAAGGCCAGACGCTGCGCCTCAAGGGCCAGGGCATGGCCGGCCTGGGCGGCGCGCCGGCCGGCGACGCCTATATCGAGGTGCACATCGAGGCGCACCGCTTCTTCACGCGCAAGGACAACAACGTCCATCTCGACCTGCCGGTCACCCTGCAGGAAGCGGTCATGGGCGCCGGCATCGAGGCGCCGACCGTGCACGGCCCCGTGTCGGTCAAGATCCCGCCCGGCTCGAACACGGGGACGACCCTGCGTCTCAAGGGCAAGGGCGTGGTCGACCGCAAGACCGGCCAGAAAGGCGACCAGTACATGAAGCTGAAGGTCGTGCTGCCGGACAAGCCGGACGAGGAGCTGTCGGGCTTCGTCCGGCGCTGGTCGGAATCCCATGCCTACGATCCCCGGCGCAAGGCCGGCATGACCCAGAAGGGGGACGGTTGAATGCTCGCGACGATCGAGCAGGTGGTGGCGGAGATCAAGGTGACCCAGGGCGAGGTCACGGCCTGGATCGAGCAGCGCTGGGTGCGGCCGGTCGAGGAGGACGGCCGCTATC
>CAMYMY010000276.1 GCA_947259625.1 uncultured Kiloniellales bacterium
TCGCCGGCCAGCTCGATGAAGCGGGTCGGCACTTCGAACTCGCGCGCCTTCCAGGTCAGGTAGAAGGGGTCGATCGGGATGCAGTGGCCGCCCAGCCCCGGGCCCGGGTAAAAGGGCATGTAGCCGAACGGCTTGGTGCTGGCCGCCTCGATCACCTCCCAGATATCGATGCCCATGCGCGAGTAGATCACCTTGAGCTCGTTGACCAGAGCGATGTTGACCGCGCGGAAGACGTTCTCGGTCAGCTTGACGGCTTCGGCCGTGTCGACGGAGGAGACGGGAACGGTCCGTACGGCGACTTGGTCGTAGAGCGCGCAGGCCAGCGCGGTCGCCTCGGCGCCGTCGCCGCCCACGACCTTGGGGACCGTCGTCCCGCTGTGAACCGGGTTGCCGGGGTCCTCGCGCTCGGGCGAATAGGCCAGGAAGAAATCGACAGCGGACTTGAGCCCTCCGGCCTCGAGCTCTGGCCTGAGCTCCTGCATCGTGGTGCCCGGATAGGTGGTCGACTCAAGGACGACGAGCTGACCTGCCTGGAGGTGCGGGGCGATCGAACGGCCGATGCCGAGGACGAAGGACAGGTCCGGCTCGCGGTGGCGGGTCAAGGGCGTCGGGACGCAGATGAGGATCGCATCGAGGCCGGAAACCTCGGCAAAGTCGGAGGTCGCGCGGAACCGGCCCGAGGCGACCAGCGCGCCGATGTCCTCGTCGGGGATATGGCGGATGTAGGACCGGCCCTCGTTCAACCGGGCCACCTTGTCCACGTCGTTGTCAAACCCGAGGGTCGTGAATCCGGCGTGGCAGATGCTGCGCGCCAAGGGCAGCCCGACGTAGCCGAGCCCGATGACGCCGACCTTGGCTCGATGTTCCAGGAACCGAGCCTCGAGGTTCGCCGCGGATGTCTGAGCGTCTGTCTTCACGTGCGTCACGACTCTGCCTTTCTCGCCCGCCTATCGGTCCCCAGCCGGCACCGCGTGTGCCCCCCCGGCTAGATCGTCAGGCGTTTGTCGATCGAAAGGGACGCGGTGGAGAGTGCGTCCGCGATCCGCCGGCTCGCCTGGCCGTCGCCGTAGATGTCGCTGGAAGGGTAGGGCCCGCGCTCGCACTGGATCCCGATCGCGTTCTCGATAGCTTTGGTATCGTGCGCGACATCGATCACGTTCGGCCCCCTGTCGCGGCCGTTCTGGCGCGTCCCGATGTTCACCGCCGGGACGCCCAGGTAGGCGCATTCCCGGATCGCGACGCTGGAATTGCCGACGATGCACAGCGACTTCTTGAGCAGCCTCAGAAAGGCCTCCGGAGGCAGGTTCCTGAAGAAATGCACATGCTCGAGCACGTGCCGCTCGCGATACACACGGATGCACTTGGAGGTTCCGTCGGACCCAGCATCGACATTCGGCCAGAACCAGAGCGTCGGCCGGTCGAGGCGGTCGATCGCCTCGATCGTCTGACTGGCCTGTTGGTAGGCGGCCTCGTATTCGGTCGTTACCGGGTGCTGCATGACCACGAGAAAGCCCTCGGAAAGGTCGAACTGCGCGCCGACGCCGCCGAATTCGAACACGTCGGGCGCCTCGCGGCCGTTCTCGACGCAGGCGCGCGCGATGTCGATGGAGGGACAGCCTGTCACGATGGTCCGTTCCGGTTCCTCGCCCATGCGGGCCAGGCGCTCGGCCGCGCTCGGGCTCGCCACGAGATGCAGGTCCGCCAGCTTGGTGACGGCGTGGCGTACCTTGTCGTCGATCGAGCCGGTGACCTCACCGCCCTGGATATGGACCAGCGGGATGTTCATGTAGGATGCGCAGACAGCCGTCGCCAGGGTCTCGAAACGGTCGGCGATGGTCACCACCATGTCGGGTTTGAGATCGTCGAAGACGGTGGCCAGCTCGACCAGGCCCAGGCCGGTGGACTTGGCCGAGGTCACCAGGTTCTCGCCCTCCAGGATCATGTGAACCCGCCGGTCCACCTTGAAGCCGTCCTTCTCGATGACGTCGACCACGCTGCCGTAGCGCTCGAGCAGTGCCGAGGCGGCCAGCACGAGCTGAAGCTCGAGTTCCGGGTGCTCCCGGATCGCCGCCAGGGCGGTCTTGATGCGCGCGTAGCTGGGGCGCGCGGTGATCACCACACAGACTTTACGTTTCATGAGGTCTCCGGCTGCAAGTCGTCCTCGGTGAGGGGCTGGTCTCGCGCCACGCCCCTGGCAAGCGTGCGGCCGACTACGAGGTCCAGCCGCTGGACCGGAATGCCCGTGCCCGGCTTCTTGGCTGTCAGGTCATCGGGCTTGAGCAGATGGCCGGAGGGCAGATCGCGACACGGGGTGAGGCTCTTCATGAAGATCTCGCGCAGGGGCGCGGCGGCGGCATCGGCCAGGCTCTTGTCCACGGGGCTGTCGCGCAGTGCCTCCATGTAGCGCACGCCTTGGACGAGCTGGGCCAGCTCGGCCGTGGTCAGCGAGGCCGCGACGTCCGGGCCGAAGGCCTCGCGGCTCAAGGTCACGTGGACCTCGAGCACCTGCGCGCCCATAAGCGCCGCCCCGAGGCCCGGAAAGATCGTGGCCGAATGGTCGGAAAGCCCGACCGCACAGCTGTAGCGCGTCTTGAAAACCTCGAGCAGGTTGAGCCCCACGGCCTCCGGCGGCGTCGGATAGATCGAGGCGCACTGCAACAGCGCGAGCGGCACCTTCGCCGCCTTGACCTGCGCGACCGCGCCGTCGATCTCGTCGAGCGGCGACATGCCGCTAGAGAGCACGACCGGCCGCCCGGTCGCGCAGGCCGCGGCCAGCAGCGGCGTGTTGGTGATCTCGCCCGAGGCGATCTTCCAGGCCGCCACGCCGATGCGCTTCAGCAGCTCGACAGCTTCCAGGGAGAACGGCGAGGAGAGGAACAGCAGGCCCTTTTCCTCCGCATGCCGGCGCAGGCCGGCCCACTGGTCCTCCGAGAACTCCATGCGCTTCCAGTAGTCGAAGCGGCTCTCGTCCTGCGGGCTGAAGGGCTTGCGCCAGGGCTCGTGGGGCGAGCTCTCCGCCTCGGCGATATGGGTCTGGAACTTGACCGCGTCCGCCCCGGCGGCGGCGATCGCGTCGATGAAGGCGTGCGCCATGCCCAGACTGCCGTCATGGGCCTGCGCAACCTCCCCGATCACGGTGCAGGGCGCGGCAGGATCGCAGGTCTGTAGCCAGGTTTCAGTCATCAAAGGGCCGCGTCGCGCAAATAGGGCAGCGTCAAGGCTAGAATGTTGGGACGCGCGGTCATCGTGTCGAGTGGGTGTCGCCAATCAGCCTCGGCACGCCTCGCAAGTGGCCTCGAGCTCAAGACGGCACAGGCTCGCTCGGTTCCCGCGTGCCAAGGCCGCCTCACCTAGCCCAGAAGCCGGGCGCTTTCAAGGCTTATTAAGATCCCCACCACGGCGCCGCACGAGCCACGCGTCTTGTCGGGGAACGCGAGTCGACGATGAGCCGCCCGACCAGCAGGCGATATGGGCCCTTCGTTCGATTGCACAGGCGGATCGAATCCGATACGACGACTGTTCCAACACAAGGTCGGCATGTCGTCTCTCGCCGTCCACCGCAGGCCCTCATTTCAAGGAAGAGCCCGATTATGCGTCGACAGCTCGGCAACTTTCTGGCGCTGTTGGTCAGCCTCTGCGTGGCGTTGGTTTTTATCGAGATGTCCCTGCGGCTCTATTTCTACGGCAATCTCGACCAGCCGGACTACCACACCCAGCTTTACGAACCCCATCCGACCCGTGGCTGGGCGGCGCGGCCGAACCTGGAGACGCGACTTCAGGATCTCGCTTTTAACGTGCCGCTGAGCATTAACTCGGGCGGCCTGCGTGGACCCGTTCACAGCCTGGAGACTGACCCAAAGCGATTCCGCATCCTGATCGTCTCGGATTCCGCCATGTTCGGCACCGGCGTGCGCGACGATGAGACGACGCCCGCCCAGCTCGAAGCGCTCCTGGGCAGCGACCGCTTCGAGGTGATCAACTTCAGCCTCGCCGCCTACAGCACGGTGCAGGAGTACGTGTTCTTCCTCGAGGAGGGGCTGAAATACCGGCCCGACCTGGTGCTGCTCGGCTTCGCGCCGGTCAACGACATCCAGACCAACTACCAGCCGCTGCAGGAGAAGTACCAGAAGTCACTGGGCCGGCCCTACGCCTCGCTCGAGAACGGCAAGCTGGCGATCGACTACAGCACCGCGGGCGACCGTACCGAGCGCCGCGCCAAGAAGCGCGCACAGCGCAGCTGGCTGCGGAACTACGTGACCGATCACAGCGTGACCTACCGCCTGCTCCGCGCGGCAGTGGGAAAATTCCGCGGCGGCAAGCGCGTCGATCCCAATATCTTCCTCGGCTGGGCCTTTCTCGAGGACTTCGCGATGGACTACGCCGAGCCCGGCATGACCCGCACGGACTACCAGCGCCTGTGGGCTGGGGGCTGGGCGGTCACCAAAGCGCTCATCCTGGACCTGCGCGACAAGGCGCAAGGGATCGGCGCGAGGTTCGCGATGTTCATCGCGCCCTCGAAGATCGAAGGCGATCCGGAATTCCGCCAAAGCGTGCAGGAGGTCTTTCCGGCCGCGCGCATCGACATCCGAAAGATTTATCGAGAGCTGAAGTCGCTCGGCGATGCCGAGGGCATCCCGACCTTCGAGGTGGCGGCCGCGCTCGACGAGGCGATCCGCCTTGGCGCGCAAGATGTCTATTTCGACTTCGCCGACGAGCACTGGACGGCGCGCGGCCACGAGATCGCCGCCGAAGCGCTGGCTCGGCAACTGACGGCGGGCGACCTGTTGACGAAGTAGGGCTTGCGCTTAAGGAGTTTAGTCAGTCCGTCTTTTGTTTGGACGATGACGGCTTTCCATAACCAAATTTGCTGATTTCGTCGACAACGCCAGCAGATCGGTATGAGGCTATTGTAGGGCGATCCATGTCCATGTCTCCCTTCGTGACATGAAGACGGGCCACATCCATCAGGTCGATCATGTCGTCGCGAGCCCAATAGATCATAGAAGTGGTCGGAGGCGTCCGCCATTCTGGGGGATAGAACAAAGGAATGAATTGGAACCAGAAATCATCGACCATGGAAAACCAACCCCTAGCGCGAAAGTGGCGGCTGATCGCCGGCGCAGGACAGTAAAAATCTGGGACCGACGCCGCGTTTTCCAGGCAATAATCGTCGATGAAACTCACGGCGCCGGCAAGCGCGGCGTCGCTTCCAAAGCAGTCGATGACATGCACGACTTTCATCCCTGCCACATGATCGACTCGCAAAATGATGGCCGCCTTTCCCCCTTGGCTCTCTATGAGAAAAGACTCGTAAGCGAAGAACGGATGTCTGTC
>CAMYMY010000277.1 GCA_947259625.1 uncultured Kiloniellales bacterium
CCGCGCCAGATCGGGCAGCTGCTGGCGCAGCATGACGAAGGAAATCGCCTGCATGGCATAGGAGATCACGGCGCCGAAGATCGCCATGTTGAGCAGCACCGCCCCCACGAGCGGGGTTCCGAAAATCGCCTCCGAGAAGTAGATCAAGGCGGCCGCGACGTAGCCGATCGTCGCGCCTGCGATCAGCGCGAACTGCGGGGTCTTGTGCTTGTCATGGGTGATCGACAGCCAGCGCGGGAAGTAGCCCGCCCGCGAGAGCGCATAGATGTTCCGGCCGTAGGCGAAGACGATCGCGTGGAAGCTGGCGACCGGAGCGGCCAGGAGGATCAGCGCCAGGACCTTGACGCCGAGGCCCGCGCCGAAAATCGTCTGGAAACTGAGGAACAGGGGTTCCTGGGACTCCGCCAGCCCTGCCGCGCCCGGTGCCATGCCGGCGACCAGGAAGAGAACCAGCATGCCCGTGACGGTCAGGGTCGAGAGCCCCAGCAGGATGCCCCTCGGCACGTCCTTTCCGGGGTCCTGCGAGTCCTCGGCCGCCAGCGGCACCTGGTCGATGGCCAGGTAGAACCAGATCGCGAAGGGCAGGGCGGCGGCGATGCCCCATACGCCCCTCGGCAGAAAGGGGCTGCCGCCCTCGGTGTCGGGCGCAATGTCTAGCGCCATGTCCCAGGAGAAGTGCGGAACGGCGCCGACAGCGAAGATCGCCAGGATCGCGAGAGCGGCGAGGGTGAGAACCATCGCGGTCCTGAAGGCGGTCTCCGCGCCCCAGATATTGAGGCCGACGAAGATCCCATAGGTGGCCAGCCACCAGATCGGCGCGAAGGAGCCGGGCGTATCGAAGATCTTCCCCAGATAGCCGCCGATCCCGACCACGATTACCGCCGGGAGCAGCACGAAGGCCACGGTCTGGCTGATGCCCGCGAGGAAGCCGCCCCAGGGGCCCATGGCCGCGCGGGCGAAGGCATAGGCGCCGCCCGCGTAGGGCAAGGCGGCCGACATCTCGGCGACCGAGCAGCACAGGCCCAGGTACATGACGGCGACGATGACGCTGGCGATAAGCAGGCCGCCGAACCCGCCGACCTCCAGGCCGAAATGCCAACCAAAGAAATCGCCGGAGACGGCCGCCCCGACCCCCAGCGCCCAGAGCGACCAGACGCCGGCATAGCCTCGGAGGCCGCGCTTCGCGAGGTACGTCTTGCGGGGTTTGCCGTATCGGACGCCGCCGATGGCCTGCTTATGCTTCTGGGGCATTCGCTCTTCCCTCCGCGGTCATCAGCGCGGGCTGGGAAAGCCGCCTCACGCCCGCTCGAAGTTGCGGATCACCTCCCAGTCGGTGACTCGGCGGTCGTACTCCTGCTGCTCCCACCGGCCGGCGTGCAGGTAGTGCTCGACCACCTGGTCGCCCAACGCCTCGCGCATGACCTCGGACTCATCGAGCGCCCGGAGCGCGGCCCTCAAGGTCTTGGGCACGTCCGGCACGTCCTCGCCCTCGTAAAGGTTGCCCTCGTAAGCCGGGCCGGGGTCGAGCTCCTGCTCGATGCCGTGCAGCCCGGCGGCCAGGGTCACCGCGAAGGCCAAGTAGGGATTGCAATCGGCGCCCGGAATCCGGCACTCGACCCGCGTGCCGGCGCCGGGGCCAAGGATGCGGAAGCCGGCGGTACGGTTGTCCATGCTCCAGGCCGACTTGGTCGGCGCGAAGGAGCCGGCCTGGAAGCGCTTGTAGGAGTTGATGGTGGGCGCGAAGAAATAGGTCATGGCCGGCGCGCAGGCAAGCTGTCCGGCCAGGTAGTGCCGGAAGAGCTTGGACATGCCGTGCTCGGCCGCCTTGTCGGCGAAAAGCGGCTTTTCCTTGACCGCGTCCCACAGCGAGGAGTGCAGGTGGCAGGAGCTGCCGGCCAGGTCGTAGGCCAGCTTGGCCATGAAGGTGATAGCCTTGCCCTGCAGATGCGCGATCTCCTTGGCGCCGTTCTTGTAGATCACGTGACGGTCGGCCATCTCGAGCGCCTCTGCATAGCGCAGATTGATCTCCTCCTGACCGGGGCCCCATTCGCCCTTGGAGACCTCGACCGGGATGCCGCAGTTCTCCATGCCGTTGCGGATGGCGCGGATCAGCGGCTCTTCCTTGGTGGTCTGGAAGACGTGGTAGTCCTCGATGTACCAGCCGGCGTGCTTGAGGCCCTTGTAGTCCTTCTCGCGCGCCACGTCGTAGGGCTCGTCGATCACATAGAACTCGAGCTCCGAGGCCATGTAGGCCTTCCAGCCCTTGTCGGCCAGGCGCTTCAGCTGTTTCCTGAGGATCGCGCGCGGCGAGTGGGGCAGGTCCTCGTGCGTGTGGTGGTCGAGCACGTCGCAGAGCACCAGCGCGGTACCCTCGAGCCAGGGGATGCGTCTCAGCGTATTCATGTCCGGCTTGAACACGAAGTCGCCATAGCCGAGCGCCCAGGAGGCTGCTTCGTAGCCAGGCACCGGCTCCATCTCCATGTCGACGGTCAGCAGGTAGTCGCAGCCTTGGGTCTCTTCGACGACGCTGTCGAGGAAAAAACGGGCGGCGACGCGCTTGCCCAAGAGGCGGCCCTGCATGTCGGTCATGGCCACCACCACGGTGTCGATCTCGCCGGCCTCGACCAGGCGCTTCAGGGTCTCCAGATCAAGCTTGCCGTTCATTGTGCCTCCTCTTTCGTGCGCATCCGCGTTGTCGCGAAGCGCATCGCGTTCGGTTCCTGGCCTGGGAAATGTCTGGAAAAAGATCAACCCCCGCACCGCTCTGCCGGGCCCGCCAGTTCCAGATACGGTATCGCCCTCTGCCGGCTTGTACTACAGATAAGCGGACGAACGAGTTCTTCTCGACCGTCAATCGGAGCGGTCCTCTCTCTTTCAATTCGTCACCGACATCGCGAGCCGTCTTTGCTATTTTGCTTTACCGCCCGGCGCCATTCTCGACCGGTGACGCGGTCGAGAGGACGTCGATAAAAAGCGCGAAAAGCTCTGATAGCGACGATATATTCAATTTCGCATAAAGATTGCGTCTATGTATCTTGACCGTCGCCGTCGTGATTCCGAGGTGTCGAGCAATAGATTCAGACGAGTGGCCTCGAAGGATTAGACGTGCAACGTCCTGTTCGCGAGAGGTCAGGACCGGGTCTCCGAAAGTTCTGAATGTACCTTCCACGAAACTGCTGAGACAGGCGCCGCTCGGTTCGGAGACCTCTTTCGAGCCCAGTTCGCGCCAATGATGGGCCAGGGTCGAACGGACGACCGGCTCGATGCGCACCAGCCACGCAAACTCCGCCGAGCTGAATGGCGGCGCATCGTGCGGCCGCATCAATGAGAGGACAATGTAGGTACCGTATTCGTTGCGTGCGAAGAAGCCTATTTCTTCGGATAGATACCCAGGCTCATGCGAGATGCAGGGAGAGACATAGCCCGGATGGGCACCGACATTTGCATAGAAATCGTCCGGCGCAAGATCCCGCATCCGATAGAGCGCAGGTTCGATCTGCTTCACGCAGGCATCGAAGAACGGATCGACCAGATAGCTGCCGTTCAGATAGGGCGCCACCGAGGACTTCTTGTGCGCGCTGCTGAAACCGTCATAGAGGAATACCGGTCTACTGCCCACCGGATAGCCGAAAATAACCGCGTGCTCGAATTCAATGACGTTCTTGATCGAAGTCACCAAAATTCCAGGTAGAGTTGGGAGATCGCTATTCGCGATTATGTCTCCGATCTGGTGATACCAATCAAACCCGGACCTCGCACCTTGGACCAAGTTCTTGGCGCTAAGTCTATCCTTGGCCAGCATTCTCTGCTTCATGCAATGACATTACCAGACATGCTCTCTGGCTCAATACAGGAAAGCGGTCGAGCGATGGAATGGCGGATCAAGGTCTCGGCAACTTGGCTGCCACCAAAAGCATGCGCGGGGTCTCGCCCATGGCGTGCGAAAATCAGGGCGGGGCTGCCCGCTAAAGTCGGAGCAATAGACGAGCTTCTACTCCCTCAGGGGTATTTGCCATACCCCAATGAGAGTAATGGCGCTTGCCATATAGGGGAGTTGTCTCGTTTGCTGATGTTGTGGAAACATTGTCCACGATGCCGAAGAGAAGGAACCTGACGAAACGGTCGGGGTCGATCCATAAACGGACGAATCGCCATGGCGCGGTAAGAACAGACGGACCCCCGGACGGTGATTCTGCCGGTCTTCCCGGCCCCTACGCCTCGAACTGTCCAGTCCCGCGACCCTCGCCGGCGGACTGGGCCTCGTCGTGTTCGTCATCCTCTCCGTGCCGATGCGAAAGGGAGCCATGAAGTCCGGGTGTCGAGGCAAGCAAGCGAAGCTAGAAACGTGATCGATTGTCCAACAGGAGAAAATCCATGTCGAACGGACGGCTTGAGGGCAAGAACGCTGTGATCTCCGGCGGTGCGGCCGGAGTGGGCGGTGCCGCGTCGGAGATCTTTGCCCGCGAAGGAGCGAACGTTGCGATCATCGATGTGCAGGAAGAAGCCGGCGCGGCAAGAGCCGATGCAATACGCCATAACAACGGAACCGCATTCTTTGTCAGAGCGGATGTCTCTTCGGCCGATGACGTGCAGGCGGCAATCGCCGAGGTGAACAAGCGATTCGAAAACCGCATCGACGTTCTCTTCAATCACGCGGGCACGGTGATCATCAAGCCCTTCCTGGAGACCACCGAACTCGAGTGGGACTGGATGATGAACGTCAACGTCAAATCCATGTATCTTATGACGCGCGCGGTTCTCCCCTCCATGTTGAGCAACGATGGTGGTTCGATCGTGAACACCTCGTCGATTTCGGCTGTCGCAGGGACGCCGATGGAGGTGCTCTACTGTACGAGCAAGGGCGCCTGTCACATGTTTACGCGCGCGATCGCAACGGAATACCGCGACCGCGGCATTCGTTGCAACGCGGTGTGTCCCGGATTCATCAGAACCGACCACGGCATTCGCGAACTGAAGGAGTTGCGCGGCTATGGCGTGGATGTGTCGGAAGAGGATCTCTGCCGTCTTCAGGGACGAATTTGCGAGCCCGAAGAAGTAGCCAACGTGGCGCTGTTTCTGGCGAGCAGCGATGCGAGCTTCGTCAATGGCGAAACCCTGTTCGTCGACAATGGGATGCTTGTTGGAACCTGAGAACAACCAATGACCGGTATTACAACCTCTCATTCTGTGCTTCACTGAACAACGAATGGGGAGAGAAACAGGGGCAAGGGATTTCTTGGTGCCTGCTTGGGGCCGTCAGCCCTGACCGCGCGGAACCCCTGTGATACGAGAGGGATCCAATGCCGAAATGGGTGAAAA
>CAMYMY010000278.1 GCA_947259625.1 uncultured Kiloniellales bacterium
CCTCTTGGCGACGGTCGCATCGAGCTTCTCTTTCGACGCTGCGCCGCTCTTGGCCAGTCTCTTGTAGCGGCCGACCTCGGCTTCCCAGAATTTGAGGTTCGCCTTCTCCCGCGTCAGATTGGCCTCGAAGTTGTTGACCGTCTCCTGATAGGGCCGCGGATCGATGAGGAAGAGCGGGTCGCCCTCCGTCACGAAGGTGCCCTCTGTGAAATAGCGCTCGAAGATGTAGCCGGAGACACGCGGGACGATGTCGACCCTCTTCACCGATTTGACGGTCCCGCTGTACTCCATGACGATCGGGACGTTCTCTTGAACGACCTCGGCCAGGATCACCTGGGGCGGCGGCGGCGCCGCCGCCTGTTTCGGCTTCTCGTCGCAGGCCGCCAGCGGCCACAGCAGAAGGAGACCCGCGGTCAAGGCGGCGGGCCGGCTAGGAAAGCGATACTTGCTTGTTTCGTGCATCTGACTTCTCCTCAATCAGATCCCGGGACGGGCGATGGTTCGGCGCCGCTCGGGTGGCCGCCGCTCCGCTCCGCGCGGGTCTTCGACCAGCCCTCGCGGAGCCTCTCTAACACGTAGTAGAAGATCGGCACCATGATGATCAGGATGGTGGCGAAGGCCAGGCCGCTGACCACGGCGGTGCCGAGCGACTGCCTGGCGCGCGCCCCGGCGCCGGCCGCCACGACCAGCGGCATCAGGCCGATGACGAAGGCGAGTGCGGTCATCAGGATGGGCCGCAGGCGCAGGCGCGCCGACTCCATCGCCGCCTCCAGGATGGAACTGCCCTTCTCGCGCATATCCTTGGCGAACTCGACGATCAGGATCGAGTTCTTGGCCACCAGGCCAATCAGCATCACCAGGCCGATCTGGCCGTAGACGTCGAGATCGAGGCTGCGCGCCAGCAGCCCTCCGACCGCCCCCAGCAGCCCGAGGGGAATCGCCAGCAGGATCATCACCGGCATGATCCAGCTCTCGTAAAGCGCGGCGAGCACGAAGAACACGAACACCAGCGACAAGGCGAAGGCCAGCGGCGCAAGGTTGCCGGCAAGGAGCTGCTGGTAGGTTATGCCCGTCCACTCGGCGCTGAAGGCCTCGGGAAGGGCGGTTTCGGACAGTTCCTCCATCGCGGCGATCGCCTGGCCCGTGCTGTAGCCGGGCGCGTTCGCACCGTTGACGGCGATCGAGGCGTACTTGTTGTAGTGCTGGATGCTGTAAGGGCCGGTCGCCGGTTCGATCGAGACGAAGGCGCTCATGTCGATCATCTCGCCGTCGCTGTTGCGCACCTTGAGTCGGTTGATATCGGCCTCTTGGGCCCGATCGTCCGGCTGCGCCTGCAGATAAACCCGGTAAACTTTGCCGTACTTGTTGAACTGATTGACGTAGAGCGAGCCGAGGTTGATCTGGAGGGTGTCGTAGAGGTCGTTAAGCGAGACGCCGCGGGTCTTGGCCTTTGTGCGGTCGATGTCGAGATAGCGCTGCGGCGTACTGTTGTTGAAGGTGGTGTAGACGCCGGCGAGCTCGGGCCGCTGTCGCGCCTGTGCGATGAAGTTGTCGGCCGCCTTGGCGAGCGCGTCCACGCCCTGGGCGTCGAGGTCCTGGATCTGGTAGGTGAAGCCTCCGGTCTGTCCGAGCCCGGGAATCGCCGGCGCGTTGGCGACCAGGATCCGCGCACCCGGGATCTGGGCGAAGTCGGTCCGCAGGGTATCCATCAAGGCCTCGACCTGCGTTTCCGGCGTCTTTCGATCCCCAAATGGGTCGAGGATAATGAAGGCCATGCCCTGGAACGGCTGTTGCAGCGCGTTGACGACGTTGTAGCCGGAGACTTCCAGGACGTCCGCGACGCCAGGCGTCTCCATCGCGATCTTGCGCATCTCGGCAACGACCTTTTCGGTGCGCTCGATGCTTGCCCCCTCCGGCAGCTCGGCGATGACCAGGAAATAGCCCTGGTCCTCCTCCGGGACGAAACCGGTCGGCACCGCGGCGAACGCCAGAAAGGCCAGCGCGCAAAGCCCGGCAAAGGCCAGGAAGACAAGCTGCCAGAACTTGGCCATGACCTTGACGCTCTTGGCATAGCCCGATGAAATCGCCTCGAAGCCCCGGTTGAAGGCGCGGAACACGGCGTTCTTCTTGCCCGAGGCCGGCCGCAGCAAGATGGCGCAGAGGGCCGGGCTCAGGGTGAGTGCGTTGATCCCCGAGAGCCCGACGGCGATGGCGATGGTCAGCGAGAACTGGTTATAGAGCTGACCGGTCATGCCGGGGATAAAGGCGCAGGGAACGAACACGGCCATCATGACGATCGTGGTTCCGATGATCGGGCCGCGCACCTCGGCCAGCGCCTCCTCGGTGGCCTGTATCAGGTCCGTCGCGCCCTCCTCCAGCTTGCGCTCGACGTTCTCGACCACGATGATCGCGTCGTCGACCACCAGGGCCACGGCCAGAACCAGTCCCAGCAGCGTCAACTGGTTGATCGAAAAGCCGGCGACCGCCATGAAGGCGAAGGTGCCGATCAGCGAGACCGGCACGGCGATGACGGGAATGAGCGTGCTGCGCCAGCTCTGCAGAAAGATGAACACGACCACGAGGACCAGCACGATGGCCTCGATCAGCGTGTGTATGACCTCGCGCGTCGATTCCTCGATGAAAACTGTCGTATCGTAGACGATGGACCACTCCAGGTCCGGGGGAAAGCTCTTCTCGGCCCGCGCCAACACCTCCAGGACCGCCTTCTTGATATCGAGGCCGTTAGCGGTGGCCAGCTGCGAGACGACCAAGGTGGCGGTAGGTTTGCCGTTGAGCCGCGTGCTCCAGTTATAGTCCTCCCCGCCCATCTCGACGCCGCCGACGTCGCTGATCCGAACCACCGATCCGTCGGGACGGGCGCGGACGATGATGTTTTCGAATTGCTCGACGTCTATCAGGCGTCCCAGGGTGTTTAGCTGGTACTCAAAGGCCTGTCCCTCCGGCGCCGGGGCCTGGCCGAGCTTGCCGGCTGCGACCACCTGGTTCTGCTCCAGGACGGCGTCGCGCACGTCCGTGGCGGCCAGGCCAAGGTTGGTCAGTCTGGCGGGGTCCAGCCAGATCCGCATGGCATACTTGCTGAGCCCGAAGTTGTTGATCGTGGCGACGCCCGGGATCCGGGCGAGCGGATCGGTCAGGTGGATCTCCGCATAGTTCCCCAGGAACCGCCCGTCGTAACTCCCGTTCGGCGAGGTGAGGTTCACCGCCAGGAGCAGGTTGGTCGAGTATTTCTCGATCGTAAGGCCGACCTGTTGCGTTTCGGAGGGCAGCTGCGAGATCGCTTGATTGGACCGTGTCAGCGCCTCCATCTGGCCGATGTCCTGGTCGGCGCCGACCTCGAAGGTCAGGTAGATCATCGAATCGCCATTGTCGGTGCTGAACGACGACATGTAGATCATGTTCGCCGCGCCGTTGATCTGCTCCTCCAGCGGCGTGGTGACGGAATCGGCCGTCACGCCGGCGCTGGCGCCGATGAACTGGGTCGTGACCTGCACCTGCGGCGGCACGAGCGGCGGGTACTGGGAGACCGGCAGGGTCAGCATGGCGACCGCGCCGGCGATCACCATGAGGAACGCGATCGCAGCCGCGAAGATCGGCCGTTCGATGAAGAAATTCACCCTTGTGTCCTTTACCTAGCCCTTAGCATCTGTCCGCTCACGCCCCAGGCCCTCCCCCGAGTATGCGAGCAGCTATCAAGACGATCAACCAATCCAAGGCTATTGTAAGGAATCTCCGCTGGCATTGGCCGATCGTGCCAACGTCGGCACGTGAGTGCGCAGTCAGGAAGTAGCACGAGGGCAACCCGGATTTCTTGCCATCTCGCGCCATGGGCATAGGTGGTCCGCGGACGATTGCCACGGTGAAATGCGTTGTGATCATTGACCTTTGGTATCATTCCGGCTCTCGTCTCGGATGCCGATATCCTGCTCTACCGTATCTCTCAAGGCCCGTGTCGCAACCGCCACGACCATGCCGACATAGACGACACCGATGACGGCCGCGACGATGCTTGCAATGCGACCTGTGATTGTCGCCGGCGCGATGTCTCCGTAGCCGACCGTCAAGCCCGTGATCAGCGTGAAGTAAAGGGCGTCGCCCAACCCCATGTTTTCGACCTGGGCGACAATGACCGCGCAGATCAACAAGGCCGCTACAAGGACAAACAGCACGCCGCGCACGTAACGCAGGATGCGCAGTAAGTGCCGGCAAAATACCAGAAATTCCCTCATCGATGTCGCCTGACAATCACAGTCCGAACCCCCGTCACGACGCCTGCTTGAGAAGCTGCTTGAGGCGATCGGCCTTGAAGATCCGGCCGATCGAAAGCCCCTGAACGACGAGCGAGAAGACCACCACGCCATAGGTCATGTGCAGAATCAGGCCTTTTTCCGGGCTTTCGGGCAGCGACAGCGCCATGGCGACCGCGAGCCCGCCGCGCAGGCCGCCCCAGGTCAGCAGGTTCGTCAAACCGACCCGGTCCGCCTGCAAGGCGCCGACCCAGCCGAGGGCGCTCAAAGGCAGATAGATGCTGATCCAGCGCGCGGCCAGGCAGACCAGAATCGCACAGGTGGCCGATACGGGCCAGTCCGGGATGAACAGCTGTACGAGTGCGACATGCAGGCCAATCAGCACGAACAGCATCGCGTTCAGAACCTCATCGACGGCGCGCCAGAATGTTTCGATGGGTTGCCGCTCGTCCGCCTCCAGGCGAGGCATGCTGTAATTGCCGATCACGAGCCCGAGCACGACGGTTGCGATCGGGCCGGACACGTCGATCAGCTCCGCCGCCCCGTAGGCGAGCGCCACGACGGCCAGGGAGACCAGCACCTGTGTCCCATAGTCCTTCGTCCCGACCAGCAAGAGGTGCATGACGGCGCTGGCGGCCAGGCCAAGCCCGATACCGCCCAGAACCTCTCTCAGAAACATGATCAAGGCGTCGGCGGTCGTCGGCTGTTGGGTCCCAGATACGATCGTCAGGAAAATCGTGAAGATCACCACGCCGACGCCGTCGTTGAACAGGGATTCCCCGTTGATGATCGCCTCGAGCGGCTTCGGCAGGCCGACCTTGCCCAGGATCGCCAGGGCGGCGATCGGGTCCGTGGGCGAGATCAGCGCGCCAAAGACCAGGGCGTAGATCAGTCCCAGGCCGGCGCCGAAGGCCGCCAGGAGGGCCCAAAGGGCAACGCCGGTCAGGATCGCGGCAATCACGGTCGCGCCGATGGCGAGCGACAGGATGACCCATTTCTCCTCGCCCAGGGAAGAAGAGGCTGGTGATGCCGAAGGCGTTCAGCACGGCAAGCACCAGCGTGAAGGCCAGGGCGATCACCATCAGGCCGATGGTCTGCTGCAGGCCCAGCAGGCGCTCGTTGACAAAACCGAAGAGCGCGGTCAGGCCCAGGATCATGGCGACGGTCTGAAAAAGCTCCACGAGGCTGCCCCTTCCTGCCCGGCAACGCTAGACCGCGCGCATCACTGGAGGGCCTTGGGCAGCGGCGGGACCGGCTCATCCTTTTCGCTGTCATGGCTTCCCGTCATCACCAGAACGGACGCCGTGGTGCCGACGCGCAGCTCGACCCCCTCGGGCACCTCGACCAGGTGAATGCGCACCGGCACGCGCTGGGCCAGCCGAATCCACTCGAAGGTCGGGCTGATATTGGGCAGCAGGTCGGAGCCGGTGCTGCCGTCCTGCTGGGCGATGCCCCAGCCCAGACTGTCGACACGGCCTTCCAGCGGCTTGTCCGGGTAGCTCATGAGCGTGACGATCGCCCGGTCGCCCTCGCGAATGTCCTCGACGAGCGTTTCCTTGAAGAACCCGTGGACCCAGTAGCTGTTGACGTCGACCAGCGCGAGGGCCGGTTGGTTGGCCACCGCCTGGCTGCCCAGGCGGAGGTTCAGGTTGGTGACATAGCCGGTGACCGGCGCCCGGACCTGCGTGAACTCGAGGTTGAGCGCCGCCTGCTCCACGGCGGCCTTGGCCGCGCGCAGCTGGGCGTTGTCCTCGCCGGGCGCACCAAGGTCGGCCCGCGCCTTGGCGAGATCGGCCTTGGACTGGAGAAGCGCGGCGGTCGCGCCCACCAGCTGCTGGTCCGACTGCTCGAGCTCGGCCAGGGCGACCTTGTACTTGGCTTCCGTGCTGTCGCGTTGCAGTTCGGACGCGGCGCCCTTGTCGACCAAGCGGCTTATCCGCCCGAACGTGGCCTTGGCGTCGGCCAGATTGGCATCGGATTTCTTTATCGAGGATCCCGCCTCCTTGACTTGGGCTTCGTACTGCGAGACCGATGCCTTCGCCGCTTCGACCTGCTCCTCCAGGGAGTCGATGTCGTCGCGCTTGTTGTCGAGGTCGGCCCGCGCCTGGTCCAGGCTCGCCCTGAAGGTACGCGGGTCGATCTGGAACAGGAGGTCGCCGGCCTTGACGAGCTGGTTGTCCTTGATCGGCAGCTCGACGATCGGGCCGGAGACCCGCGGCGTGATCTGGATGACCTGGGCGCGCACCTGGCCGTCCCGGGTCCAGGGATTGGTGACGTAGTCCCAGTACTTCCAGCCGAACACGCCGACGGCGGCCAGGATGATGGCGCCGCTCAACAGAAGCTTGATCAGTTTCCCCATTGCCTTCACACCGGTATCAAGAAGGTTCCGACCAAGCCGGTGTAGACGACCGCCAGCGCAAGGAAGATCATTGGGGGATAGTAGAACAGCCGTGACAGCCGGTACCGGTTGAGCAGGACCACGGTCAGCGCTGCCGCCACGACCCCAAGAAGACCGGCGATCAACAAAGGCGGGAAGTAGACCCCGCCAATGGCAAATTCCTTGGGAATATATTGCATGGGCTCTCCCTGGTTTAATCGGCCTATTTCTTGTTTTTGATAGTAATCCAGCTCTCTCTCAGGATAAAGCAGGATCTTCTCTGAAAGCAAACCAATACAGCGTCCTTCGTTCGTTGACTCCCCCCTTCAAAACCGAGCTTCCCGCCACTGCACCCAGTTTATCCCGTCGGCGAGGCGCGCATAGCCGATCATGGCTTCCGACAGGCCCCGGAAACCGCCCAGGAGCCGGTAGGCATTCTCATAGTCCTGATCCTTGAGCTCCGCTTCGCCGGCCAGACGAAACGCCTCTTCGAGGCGAGTTTCCAGCTGGGCCAGCCGAGCCGCCAGCCGATCCCGTACCTCGCCGCCCGGCCCGAGGGCCGCGGCCGGATTGTCGGCCCAGAGCTGGAAGCTTTTTTCGACCAGTTTGCGCCAGGCCCGCAGTTCGCCGCTCAACTCGCGTGCAAGCAGCTCGGCTTGCGGATACTCGCGCACTTCGGCCAGCTCCTTGATCCGATAGGCAAGCGCCTGCAGGTTGGTCACGAGCGCCTCCACCTGCTCGGGCGTGTTGTCCGGAAAGGTTCGGTAATCCATGTGCTGGCCCCACATCGCCAACTTCGCCGGCAGCTCCAGCAGGTCGTTCCGGTAGAGTGCCGTCTTCCAGCGCGCCGCCAACCCCCGTCCTTGACCCCGATCGAGTGCAAGGCGCGAGATCAGGAACTCGCCGTGGCGGAAAAAGCGGCTGAGCAGCCGCAGGAAGGCCTTCTCCGGGCGCGGCGATGTGGGGATGTAGGAGGTGACGGTAAGCAGCGCGATAATCAGAATGATCATCGCCGTCGTGCTGGCGAACCCGGAAAAGCTGTAGGTCTGCTGGTTGTCGATCGAGGTGATGACAAGCAGCATGACCAGGCCAAGCAGCCTCGCCAGGGCCTGCCGCGGCGCCGCCAGCAGATAAGCGATCGCGAAGGTCGCACCGAACATCATCAGGCCCAGCTGCGCGTAACCCGACAGGTGCGGCATAACGAAGATATACAAAACGCCCGCGAAGGCGCAGCTAAGCACCGCCGGCAGGAACGTCGTCGACACGCGCAGCTGGGGAAACAGCGCAAA
>CAMYMY010000279.1 GCA_947259625.1 uncultured Kiloniellales bacterium
GGTGATCGCCTGGCGGATCCACCAGGTGGCGTAGGTCGAGAACTTGTAGCCGCGGCGGTACTCGAACTTGTCGACCGCCTTCATCAGGCCGATGTTGCCCTCCTGGATCAGGTCGAGGAACTGCAGGCCGCGATTCGTGTACTTCTTGGCGATCGAGATCACCAGGCGCAGGTTGGCCTCGACCATCTCGGTCTTGGCCTTGGAGGCCTCGCGCTCGCCGGCCTTGACCGTGTTGACGATCCGGCGGAACTCGCTGATCGGCAGGCCGGCTTCGTCGGCGACCCCATAGACGTCCTTGCGGATGGCCTTGGCTTCGTCGCCGTAGATCTCGCCGAACTTGGACCAGCCCTTGCCGGTCAGGCGCTTGACCCGGCTGACCCAGCGCGGGTCGAGCTCGCGTCCGTAGTAGTGGCGAAGAAACTCGTCGCGCTTGACACCGCAGCGCGCGGCGAGGCGAAGCAGTTTGCCCTCGAGTCCGATGAGCCGCAGGTTGAGGCCGTAGAGCTGGTCCACGAGCTGCTCGATGCGCGCGTTGTTGAAATGCACGTCCTTCATCAGTTCGACCAGCTCGGCCTGGAGCTTCTGGTAGCGATTCTCGGTCTGGGTCGGGACCTGCTCGCCCCTTTGCAGCAAGGCGAGGCGCTTGTCCTGGACGCGGGACAGCTTGGCGTGGATGGCCGCGATCTGGTCCAGATCCTCCAGGACCTGGGGCCGAAGCGCCTCTTCCATGGCGGCGAGGGACATGGTGGTGTCTTCTTCTTCCTCGTCACCCTCCTCGCCTTGCTTGGCCTCCCCGGCCGCGCCTTCGGCGCCTTGCGCCTCGGCGGGCGCCTTCTCTTCGGCCGCGCCATTTGCGCCCGCCGGGCCTGCCTCGCCTGCCTGGCCTGCCGGGCCTGCCTCGCCTGCCGCCTCCGCCTCGTCGTCCTCTTCGCCCCGTTCCTCCTTGGCGATGTCCTCGTCGTTCGGGCCGCCGCCATAGGTCGCGTCCAGGTCGATGATGTCGCGCAGCAGGATCTGGCCCTCGACCAGCGCCGCGCGCCAGGACAGCAGCGCCAGGATCGTCAGCGGGTTCTCGCAGATGCCGCTGATCATCTTTTCCCGGCCGGCCTCGATGCGCTTGGCGATGGCGATCTCGCCCTCGCGCGACAGCAGCTCGACCGAGCCCATCTCGCGCAGATACATGCGCACCGGGTCGTCGGTCCGGCCGATGTCCTCGTCGTCCAGGTTGCCCGTGGCGCGGACGTTGGTCTCCTCCTCCTCGGTGTTCTGGTCCTCCTGCTCGTCGTTTTCGACGACGTTGATACCCATCTCCGAGAAGATCGCCATGGTGTCCTCGATCTGCTCCGAGGAAACCTTGCCCGGCGGCAGCACCTGGTTTATCTCGTCATAGGAGACGTAGCCGCGCTCCTTGGCCTTCTGCAGCAGCTTCTTGACCGCGGCGACCACGCTGTCCATCAAGGGACCTTCGGTGGTTTCCTCGCGGGTGTCGGTGGCCTCGGCGGCCTCTTTCGTCTTGCTTGCCATACAGCCTCACGCCTAAGACATAAAAAAAACGACGACGACACGCCGCCCCTGGCACCCGCCGCCCCTGATCCCTGTTTTCTAGTTCGACTCGCCCGGCTCTGCCGTTTCTAGGGCGTCGAACTCGACGCGTCTGCTTTCACCCCCCTGCACCGAACGTTGCCGGGCCTGAAACCGGGCGAGCGGTCCCTCGCTCAGGTCCTCGGCCAAGTCGCGCACCGCCCGCGCCGCTTCCAGCTCGGCCTGACGCTCACGGTGCAACGCCAAAAAGTGCACCCAGTTCGGGCGCACTTCGGCAAGCGGCGTTTCCGGCTTCACGAAGGACCATGTTTCATACACCCGCCGGTTCAAGAGACCGTCCAGAACCTTCGAAAAGCCTTGATCGCACAGGTGGCGTTTCAAGGCCTCGCTGTCAAGGTCCGGCATCCCGGCAATAAGATCGACCAGCGCGCCAGCGAGGCGCCGCAGCCCGGTGTCGGCCAGCTCGAGACCGGCCAAGTCCTCGGCGTGTTCTGCCAGGAGCTCCGGGTGGTTGATCGCCGCGGCCAGGAGCACCTGCTCCCGGCGATGGCGCAATTCCCCGGGCGACTGGCGTAGCCCGCGACCCACCGGGACGGGGGCCGGCGGGGGCCGCCGCCCGGGGCCGCGGCCCCGCCGGGGCCCGGCGCCGGCGCGACCGCCGCCGTGGACGCGCCGGCCGGTCACCGGGTTGTAGTCGAAGGCGGTCTCGAAGCGCTGCTCCATCGCCCGCCGGTAGGCGGCCTGTACATCCGGGTCGCGAATCTCCGCGATGTTCTTCTTGAGGGCCTGCCACAGGCCGGCCTGGCGTTCGGGCGTGGCGAGGTTACGGCCTTCGACCTCCATGAGCCAAAGCAGGTCGCTCAGCCCGAGCGCCGCATCGAGCGCCCGGCGCAGGGCCTCCGGCCCCCGGCCGGCGAGCAGGCTGTCCGGATCCTCGCCGGCCGGCAGCAGGGCGAAACCGAGCGAGCGCCCCGGAGCGAGGCCCGGCAGCGCGGTGAGCGCGGCCCGGAACCCGGCCCGCCGGCCCGCCGCGTCGCCGTCCAGGCAGAGCACCGGTTCGGCGGCGAGGCGCCAGAGCTCGACGATCTGCTGCTCGGTGACCGCCGTGCCGAGCGGCGCCACGGCGCCCGGAAAGCCCGCCTGGCTCATCGCAATCACGTCCATGTAGCCCTCGGCGACGATCAGCTCGCCGGTGTCGTGGGCCGCCTGGCGCGCGCGGGCCAAGTTGTAGAGGACGCGTCCCTTGTGGAACAGCGGCGTTTCGGGAGAGTTCAGGTACTTGGCCTTGGCCTCGCCCAGCGCCCGTCCCCCGAAGGCGACGACCCGTCCGCGCCGGTCGGCGATCGGAAAGACGACCCGGTCGAAGAAATAGTCGCGCAGCGGTCCGCCGTCCTCGGGCCGTTTCAGCAGTCCGGCCTCGACCAACAGGTCGTCGCCGATCCCCTTGGCGTTCAGCGCCTTCTGCAGGGACCCGCGCCGGCCGGGCGCGAAGCCGAGCCGGAATTGGGCGATGGTCTCCGACCGCACCCCGCGCCCGGTCAGGTAGCTCAGCGCCGCCTCGCCGCCGGCACCGGAAAGCTGCGTTTCGAACCACTCGCAGGTCAGATCCAGAACCTCGCCCAGGTCCGTTCGACGGCGCGCGGCGGCGCGCTCCTCCGGCGAGCTTTGCGGCACCGGCAGCCCGGCCTCGCCCGCCAGCTTCTCGACCGCCTCGGGAAAGGACAGCCCCTCGCCGCGCATGACGAAGCCGATGGCGTCGCCGTGGGCGCCGCAGCCGAAGCAATGGTAGAAGCCCTTGTCCTCGCTGACCGTGAAGGAGGGCGTCTTTTCGGTATGGAAGGGACAGAGCCCCTCGTGCTCCCGGCCGCGCTTCTTCAGCTTGACCCGGCGGCCGATCAGGTCGGCCAGCACGATGCGGGCACGGATCTCGTCGAGGAACTGGGGCGGAAAGGTCATGGCGCTTTCGCTGGCGACTCCGGACCGTAATACTAGCAGAGCCCGGCGGGCGGCAGGAGCGCGAATGCCGATCGCGAATCAATATGTTCTGGAAAAGTCGGTGGATTTCCGCGGGAAAACCCTGGGGGTCGTTTCGCGGGCCCGGCCGGACGACCCCGTCAGGCCAAGCGCTCCTTTACCAGCTGGCTCGCCTTGCCGAAATCCATGCGCCCGGCATAGCGCTCCTTAAGGGTGCCGATGACCTTGCCCATGTCCTTGATGCTGCTGGCCTCGAGCTCGCTTATGGTCTGGTCGATGGCGCTCCGGACCTCGGCCTCGTCCAGCTCCTTGGGCAGGAACCGCTTGATCACCTCGATCTCCGCGGCCTCACGGTCGGCGAGGTCTTGGCGTCCGCCGTTCGAGTAGGCCTCGATCGACTCGCGCCGCTGGCGCACCATCTTCTGCAGCAGCTCGAGGATCTCGTCCTCGCCCACGCCGTCGCAGTTGCCCTTGCCGCGGGCCGCGATGTCCCGGTCCTTCAGCGCCGCCAGAATCAGGCGCAGCGTGGCGACGGCCAACTGGTCCTTCGCCTCGAGCGCAATTTTCAAATCATCGTTCAAACGGGCGCGCAGCATGGCTGAGCCTCCGGCACTACGATCCGTGGAAACGGTGGCGAGACTAGCGAATTCGCCGCCAAATGGCAAACCCTCCGATTTATCGTAACCTTATGATAAATAATGATTAATTTCTATACACCCGGCTTGACCCCGGGCCGGCCTTGGCTTAAACAGGTGCCGCCGTCGGCTGTTCGGGCCGGCCGGCGGGCTGGCCACGACTTCGTGATCCGCCGCTGTCGCCCGAAGGACGCGCCCTCATGAACCAAGCGAGCATCGCCGCCGCCGCCCCGGACCGGACCGGGCGGCCCGCCGATGCGACCGCGGCCCTGGTGCTGGCCGACGGCACCGTGTTCTGGGGTCGGGGCGTGGGCGCAGAGGGTCGCGCGGTGGGCGAGGTCTGCTTCAACACCTCGATCACCGGTTACCAGGAGATCCTGACGGACCCCTCCTACGCCGGACAGATCATCACCTTCACCTTTCCGCATATCGGCAACGTCGGGGCCAACCCCGAGGACATCGAGACGACGACCCCCTCCGTGCGCGGATTGGTGCTGCGCGCCGACATCACGGAGCCGTCGAGCTGGCGCGCGGCCCAGCACCTGGACGCCTGGCTCAAATCGCACGACCTGGTCGGCCTTGCCGGGATCGATACCAGGTCGCTGACCCGCCGGATTCGCGAGCTGGGAGCGCCCCGGGGCTGTATCGCCCACGCCTCCGACGGCGCGCTCGACCCTGGGGAATCTCTTGTCGAAGAGCGTCTTGACCGCGTCACCGATGATCTGTCGAGCCACGACTTCGACGCCTTGCTGCTCGCCCTCATAGACCATTTCGAGCTTGCCGGTGATGGCCGGCAGCAGCATATACAGGTCACACAGGCGGGCGGTGGCGGCCTCCCTGCCGTGGATGAGCTCTCGGCGCTCGAGATTCGAAACCAGGAGCTCGAGCGCCGCGATCGGCATGCGGGCGGAGACCCCGGAGGACTGATCCACCATGTCGCTCTCGCGGGCCGCGAAGGCGATCTGCTCGACGAGGTGGGTCACTTCCTCGCTCAACGGCGCCACCTCGGAGTCTCGATCGGTCCAGGCCTCCTGGCCGGTGATCTCGGCCGCCGTTGCGACGTCCCCCGGATAGTGAGTCAGGATCTGCGAGGAGATCCGGTCTTTGAGCGGTGTGATGATC
>CAMYMY010000280.1 GCA_947259625.1 uncultured Kiloniellales bacterium
CTCGGCAGGCGCCGTTTCGACGGCCGGTTCCTCGGCCGAAGCGGTTTCCTCGGCCGGCGCCACTTCGGCGGCACCCTCCTCGGCCGGCGCGTCCTCGGCCGGCGCCACTTCGGCGGCAGGTTCCTCGACCGGAGCGGCCGCTGCAGCAAGCTCCTCGGCCAGGATTTCCTCGGCAGGCGCTTCCTCGGCCGGCGCCTCCTCTGCAGCAGGCTCCTCGGCCGGCGCAGCCTCGGCGGCGGGTTCCTCGGCCGGTGCCTCTTCGGCAACCGCAGCCTCGACAGCAGGTGCCGCCGCGGCCGCCTGCTTGGCCTCCGCGCGTTCCTTCAAGCGCTCGAGCGTCTTCGCCCTGGGCTGGCTCTTCTTGGTCTGCTCCGGGATCGCCGGCATCTGGATGATCTCGGCCTGGCCCAGGAAGCGCGCCACCCGGTCGCTCGGCCGGGCGCCAACCGAGACCCAGTGCCTGGCGCGCTCCTCGTTCAGGTTCAGACGCTCAGGGTGGTCCTTGGGCACCATCGGATTGTAGGTGCCGATCTTCTCGATGAAGCGGCCGTCGCGGGGGCTGCGCGAATCGGCCACCACGATGCGGTAGAAGGGGCGCTTCTTGGCGCCGCCGCGGGCCAGTCGAATTCTCAAAGACATGCTCGTTCCTCTTGCTGGTGTCGTGTCGTTGTCCGTTATCGCTGCGCTGCCGTCAGCGCGGGAAGCCGCCGCCGCCGGGCGGCATACCGGGCAGGCCGTGGCGCATCAGGCCCTTCTTGTCCATCTTGGAGACCCGTTTCATCATGCGGCTGGCCTCCTTGTGTTGCTTCAGGAGCTTGTTGATCTCCTGCACGTTGGTCCCAGAGCCGCCGGCGATGCGTTGCTTGCGGCTCGCCTTGATGATCTCGGGCCGGCGCCGTTCCTTGGGGGTCATGGACGACAGGATGGCGAGCTGGCGCTTGATCACGCCGTCGTCGACCTTGGCGTCCTTCATCTGCCTCTGGATCTTGGGCACGCCGGGCAGCATGCCCATGAGGCCGCTCAATCCACCCATCTTCTGCAGCTGCCTGAGCTGGCTGGCCAGGTCGTCCAGGTCGAACTTGCCCTTCTGGATCCTCTTGGCGAGCTTTTCGGCCTCGTCCTGCTCGATCGTCTCGGCCGCCTTCTCGACCAGCGAGACCACGTCTCCCATGCCCAGGATGCGGCCGACGATCCGGTCCGGGTGGAAGGCCTCCAGCGCGTCCAGCTTCTCGCCGGTGCCGAGCAGCTTGATCGGCCGGCCGGTCACCGCCTTCATGGAGAGCGCCGCGCCGCCGCGCGCATCGCCGTCGGCGCGGCTCAGCACGATGCCGGTCAGGCCCACCTTCTCGTTGAAGTTCGTGGCCACCGTGACGGCGTCCTGGCCGGTCATGGCGTCGGCCACCAGCAGGGTCTCGTGCGGCTTGACCGCGGCGCCGACCCCGGCCACCTCGGCCATCAGCTCCTCGTCGATGGCGAGCCGCCCGGCGGTGTCCAGCAGCACCACGTCGAAGCCTTCCAGGGCCGCGGTCTGCACGGCGCGCTTGGCGATCGCAACCGGCGGCTCGCCGGGCACGATGTCCAGCGTGCGCACCCCGGCCTGCTCGCCGAGCACGGCGAGCTGCTGCTGGGCGGCCGGCCGGCGCACGTCGAGCGAGGCCATCAGCGATTTCTTCTTGTCGCGCTCCCTGAGGCGAAGAGCGATCTTGGCGGTCGTGGTGGTCTTGCCGGAACCCTGCAGGCCGACCAGCATGACGACGGCGGGCGGCGGTACCTCGAGCCCGAGGGCCTCGCCTTCGCTGCCCAGGGTCTCGATCAGGTGGTCGTGCACGATCTTGACCACCATCTGCCCGGGCGTGACCGAGCGCAGCACCTGCTCGCCGACGGCCTTCTCCTTGATCGCCTCGACGAAATCCTTGACCACGGGCAGCGCCACGTCGGCCTCGAGCAGCGCAACGCGCACCTCGCGCAGCGCGGCCGTGACGTCGGCCTCGCTGAGCGCGCCGCGCCGCGTCAGCTTGTCGAAGACTTGGCCGAGCCGTTCCTGCAGGCTGTCGAACATCGTGTATCAGCGTTCCCGCTTAGATCCGCACCGCGCTCAAACGTCCTTCGCGCCAGTGCGCGAAACTCGCGGACTGGCGGGGCTCCTCGGAACCGGGGTGTTCCCCAAGGCTTGAGCGGGGCGGACCCTAAGCCGGGCGCCACCCCGCGTCAAGACGGATCAGTTCGGCTCTCTTTGAACCTTGGCCTGCGCCGCGCGCTTTTCGGCCAGCTCGAGGCGCAGATCTCGCGCCATCTCGCCGACCTCCTTGGTCAGCTCGATGGCCGCCGCCAGCTTGGCCTTGTCGACGACCTCCTCGGCGGCATTGGAGGAATTGATCATGGTCGAGAGCGTGGCGGCCGCGTCCTCCACCGTGGTCGACGCGTAGCCATAGGTATAGCCGTTGCGCACGTCGAGCAGGACCGCCTGGGCGATACCGTCGGCCTCGATGCTTTCGCTGGGCGCGATGTAGAAACCGATCAGCGTCAGCCAGGTGATGGCCAGGGGGTTGGTCGTCTGTTCGCTCTTGCTCAGGGTCTCGTAGATCAGCACCACATCGACGTGCTGGCGCGCGGCGGCGAGGCGGATGTCGCGCACCGTCTGCTCGATGCAGGGACCGTAGGGACCGCAACCGTAACCCTCCCGTTCCGCCTTGGAGAGCGGCTGGCGCGCCAGGGCCGCGATCAGCGGGCTGACCGGCAGGAACTCGCCCCAACCGGGGCCCAGATCTCCGGCCATGGCCAGCCAAGCCTCGGCCTCGGCCTGAGGGACCGGCGTCAGCCGGCCGCCGTCGATCCGCGCGATGCCGACGCGCGCCGGGAAGGTCAGGATCGGCTCCACGTCGGCCGCCTCGCGGATGTCGGCGTCCATCGCGCCGGCCCCGGCCGCCTGGGCCTGCGACTCATAGCGCTCGAGATACGCCTTGCCCGAAGTCGTCTGCGTGTAGGTCGTGCAGCTGATCAGAAAAAAGACCATGCCCAGGCTCGCGCCCAGGCGCACGGAATTGCTGAATGTCATGGCACACCCCCGGTCGGAATTGATCCAGGGTGCCAGCCTGCCGGGAAAAGCAAGCGGCTTTCGGGTCATTCTGTGTCAGGAATGAGGCGCGCCGCCAGGGTCGGCGGCCACCGGGCCGGCCCGGGTCTATCGGGATTCTTCCGCACCGCGCAGAAGCGCATCGGCTACCGGTCAGTTTCGGCAGTTCGCGGTCTGGCGGTTGTAGAAGTAGTCGTTCGCGATCTCGGCCGGCTCCACGGGCTCGGTCAACATCACGGCCGCCATCTTCCCGTGCTTGAGCGCATGGCGCATGAACACGTAGTTGGTCGCCAGATCGACCGAGGGCTCCTCATGCCCGCAGGTCGAGCAGGTGACCGTCGTCCCCAAATCCTTCACCACGAAGGAGTGGCATGCACCGCCTGCGGTGCACTCCACCAGATATCCTTCGGGCCGCTTGCCTATGATGATCATGTCCCTTCTCCGATTATCGGCAGGAGATCGAGCGCGGCATCCATGAGAATCGCCATGCTACAAGCCATCGGTGCGCATTCCTGGATCGTCCCTCCGATCCTGTCCTGCGCGGGCCTGGCACATAGCGCGGTCATCGGCCGCCTCCTGTGGTGAATGTTTTTTATTGATTGCTGGGACTAATTGTAGCTTAAGAAAGTATTAATCTCAATAAAAACTTAAAAACAATTTAGATAAAATATTGTTTATTAACTATATGGCGTTTTTAATGTATTGTTAACCTTGTTTGTTCCGCGTGCGAGGTAAATCTTACTAACCGTGGGACGTTCGGCGTGGCCTTGGCAGCGGAAAAGGCGCACCGGCGATCGAAGGTAAGGGGCGCGGCGGGATCCGGCATCGGCGGTGCCCGGCCTCCCGTCGCCCGCGCGCCGGCCCAGCCATCTGGACTTGCCCCCCCGCGCGGCCCTATAACCCGGCCCATGCAGGAACGCGCCTTCATCAAGATGCACGGCCTCGGCAACGACTTCGTCGTGATCGACGCGCGCCGGGAGTCTTTCGATCTGGACGACGCGCAGGCGCGGGCGATCGCCGACCGGCGCAACGGCGTCGGCTGCGACCAGCTGATCGTCATGGAGCCGCCGGCCAGCGGCGCGGCCGACGTCTTCATGCGCATCCGCAACGCCGACGGCGGCGAGGTCGAGGCCTGCGGCAACGCCACGCGCTGCGTCGCCGCCCTGCTCATGGCCGAGCGCGGCGGCGAACGCTGCACCGTCGAGACCCGGGCCGGCCTGCTCGAGGCGAAGCCCGCCGGACCCGACCGGATCGCGGTCGACATGGGCGAGGCCAAGCTCGGCTGGCGGGACATCCCGCTCGCACGCGAGATGGACACCCTTCACCTGGAACTGTCCGAGGACGGCCTGTCGGACCCGGTGGCGGTCAACATCGGCAACCCGCACGCCGTCTTCTTCGTCGACGATGCCGAGGCGGTCGACCTGGCCCGTCTGGGCTCGCGGCTGGAGCACGATACGCTGTTCCCCGAGCGCGCCAACATCGGCGTCGCGCAGGTGAGCGGTGTGGACCGCTTGCGCCTGCGCGTCTGGGAGCGCGGCGTCGGGCTGACCCGCGCCTGCGGCACCGGCGCCTGCGCCGCTGCCGTCGCGGCCCACCGCCGCGGCCTGACGGGACACACGGTCGAGGTGGTACTGGACGGCGGCCCGCTGCTCCTCGAGTGGCGTGAGGACGGCCACGTGGTCATGACCGGACCGGTCGCGACCTCGTTCCGCGGCGTGTTGAATGGCGGCCTCCTGCCATGACCACCGTGATCGAGGACAGCGAGATCATCACCTTCGGCTGCCGGCTGAACGCCTTCGAGTCCGAGGTGATGCGCGGCCATGCGCGGGCCGCGGGGCTGGACGGCGTGGTCATCGTCAACACCTGCGCCGTGACCGCCGAGGCCGAGCGGCAGGCGCGCCAGGCGATCCGGCGGGCCCGGCGCGAACGGCCCGGCGCAGAGATCATCGTGACCGGCTGCGCTGCGCAGATCGACCCGGAGGCCTACGCCGCCATGGCCGAGGTCGACCGCGTGCTCGGCAACGAGGAAAAGCTGAAGCCCGAGAGCTTCGGGCCCGAGGCGCAGGAACGCATCGCGGTCGACGACATCATGACGGTAGAGCAGACCGCCGGCCATTTGATCGAGGGTTTCGAGGGCCGGACTCGCGCCTTCGTCCAGGTCCAGCA
>CAMYMY010000281.1 GCA_947259625.1 uncultured Kiloniellales bacterium
AGGGGCTGAAGGGCTCGTCCGAGACGGAGATCCTGACGGGCTTCTGCCAACGGTTGGTGGTGGAGGGCGTGCCTCTGCTGCGCGCCAACCTGTCCCAGCCGACGCTGCATCCGATCATCGGTGGCCACAACTTCATCTGGTGGCGCGACGAGGAGACCGCGGTCGAGGAGGACTGGCAGCGCAGCTTCAGCAAGGAGCGCGTCAAGGCCTCGCGCATCCCCTTCAGCTACATGTCTTCGGAGAACATCTGGCGCATGCGCCACCGGCTCGGACCGGACGACCCGCCCTCCGGGTTTCCCCTGCTCGAGCGTTTTCGAGGGCGCGGCGCGACGGACTATTTCGCCCTGGGCGCCGCCTTCGGCGAGGGCCGCCGGCTGGGGCCCGCCGACCGGGTGCTGTCGTCCTGGCTGAGCGATGCCTCGGCGGGCTTCGACGACCACCATATCACCGTCATCGAGCAGCTGGCGCCGCCGCTGGCGCTCACGGTCAAGAGCGCATCGGCCTACCGGATCGCCAACAGCGTGATCGCCACCTATCTGGGCGCGGACGCGGGCCGCCGGGTGCTGGGCGGCGAGATCCTGCGCGGCACCGGCGAAACCATCCGCGCGGCGCTCTGGTACTGCGACCTGCAGGGCTTCACCAAGATCGCCGACACCACGCCGCGCGACCGGCTGCTCGGTATGCTCGACGATTACTTCGAGTGCATGGTGACCACGGTGCAGGAGCACGGCGGCCAAGTGCTCAAGTTCATGGGCGACGGCGTGTTGGCGATCTTCACGGGCGACCCGGTCGCGGAGAGCTGTGACGCCGCGCTCGATGCCGCCGACCGGGTGCTCCGGCGTATGGCGCGCGTGACCGCGAAACGCGCCAACGAGAACCTGCCGGTGACCGGCTTCCGGGTTGCGCTGCACCTGGGCGACGTGATGTACGGCAACATCGGCGCCCGCGACCGGCTGGACTTCACCGTGGTCGGCCCGGCGGTCAACGAGGTCAGCCGCATCGAGGCCATGTGCCGCTCGCTCGACGGCCGCTACGCCCTGCGCGGCGTGCGCCGGCCCCAGGAGCTCTTCACCCTGTTCACCGAGGCGGAGGACGAGGCGCCGAGTGGCCCGCCGGCTTGAGGGCGGCCGACGCCTCCGGCGTGTCCACGTCGCTCAACGCAGCGTCCTCGGGCATGGGGACCTCACAGGCCAGGTCCGGATCGTCGCCGATCCGTCCGCGGGGGCCCATGCCGCCGGAAATCGCCTGAACCTCGGCGAAGAAGGGGCGCGCGAAAAGGACGCGACTGCCGCGCCTGCCCCGCCAGGTCGGCAGGCAGATGGCCCGGTCCTGCAGCGGGTCGAAGGCGGCGGTCAGGCGGTCGATCGCGGCGTTGGATCACGGCGGTGGAAGCCCGCGGCATGCCGCCCAGCAGGATCACCGCGCCATCGACCTCGACCGGCGGCGCGGCCAGGCCGCGGTGCAGCGAGCCGAACCAAGCCGCGCAGTGAAGAGGCCCACGGGTTTGGCCGGATGGTTACGGTGGAGCGGCCGAAATCCGCCCGAACTTCCACCGTGGGCCGCATACCGGAACAAGTTTCGGGCCGCTTGGTGTCGGGAAAAGTAGCCAAGAGGGAAATTGGGACCGGTGTACAAAGTCTGACGTCGGAAACGATCATCTTACTGGCTCTCACTTTGGGGCACTACCCGAATGCCCAGAAAGCACTTAGGATTAATCGGAGCCAGCGCGATTAGCGGAGCGTGATAAAATCCAAGTGGTCGCAATCACATGTAGGAAGACACCCTTCACAAATGAAGAAACGCGAGCACAAATTCCAGAAAATTCAGGAATACAAGGAAAGGTTTCGCAAGCTTTCTACAGAGCAGATTCAAAAGAGGCTGAGCCTTGGAATTTCTATAGAGGAGGCTGCAATTGCGTATCGAGAAATTCTTACAGAGCGCGGAGTAGATTCAGACGAGGAACTGTAAAGGAACCTCAATCGAGTTTAGTTTAACGGATGTGACCACATAGAGACGTCAGAACGCACTCCAAGCGCGCCTCGTCGCGAAGTCTATGGGGGGCTCCGCGCCCGCAAAGCCCGGGATCGGGCCACGAGCGGCGGCCGACACGTCGTCTGTGGTGGATCGGCTGTCAACGGTCAACCAGACGAAACCCGACAGAGAACCGAACCGTTTCGTGGCAGATATCGATGCCTCGCTCGAACAGCAGGTCTTCGACCTGCCGTAGCGAGAGCGGATAACGGACATACATCATGACCGCGAGGCGGATCACCTCGGGCGAACTGTTCAAATAACGGAACGGATTGCGCATCGCTGCGAGCTACGGAACGCCCCTCCCCGGCTCAAGCCGATTTGCTCTGACAAGGCCCCTTTTTCAACGGGCTGTTAAGACCTGTTCGAGCATTGTAACGGGATACTCTGTAGCCGATCGCCGCCGCTGATACCCGTAAGGATATGAAATTGGAATGATCGACGGACACTCGCAGTACGACATAGTTTTACTTGGTGTTGATCAAATACTCCCAACCGAAGAGAGCGACCCCGATCTTGTTGAGGAGTTGCTGACCGAAATTTCCATAACCGGGATTTGGACTCACCCGGTTCTTGTCGATGATAAGACATTCGCCGTCATGGACGGGCATCACCGTGTCGCCGTGGCCAAACGATTGAGCTTGCGGGTGGTCCCGGCGGTGTTGCTATCTTATGACGATTCGAGGGTGCGTCTGGAGTCATGGCGCGATAACGAGGTTTTCACACCAAAAGAGGTGCGCGAGCGAGCGATCTCGGGGGATCTTCTTCCGCCCAAGAGTACGCGGCATATCATCGAGCCCTGGCCTCCCCAGACCCGTGTCCAGTTGGCGCGCCTCTACAAGAGAACGGAGCGCGGCGCCGTCGTTGACGCGGCCCTTCCGCCCAACCCCCGCATTGCAACACTCGTTCCCTTCTATCACCGTCTCGGGGCGGCAATCGGACTGCACACGGGCGCGGCCGTGCGCGTGGGAACCGAAACCGCCGAAATACAAGCTCCCCATCCGGCCCTTCGACAGCTGCTGCAATCAGACCCGGCAATGGCCGCATTGCTGCCGGCAGCCTCAACGCGGATCGCCCTGGGGGCGTCGGATCATGCGCCTTTCTTCATCAAGCGGTCGGGTGTTTTGATGCTACCACCGGTGTTGCTCGGCGATTCGGCCGCTTTGGCAGCGGCGGCGCGGTGGGCGCTCGAGACTTCGTTCCTGCTCTCGGTCAATCACACAACCATGTCGCGGATGACAGCGGCCCTGAGTGCGGCCCTGCGTCATGGTGCGGCACTGATAGCTCGACTGTCGCCACATCAGCGCGAACTGGTGACGGATCACGTGCCGGATTTCATGGCCGCCGCCCTCGTCGAAGGCGAGAAATTTCAAATGACCCCGAACCTGCTGCAATGGCAGGCATCTCGCATCGAAGGACTTGGTGACTTGACGGGCGCTACGGAGTTGGTGGACTGTGGCGAGCTGTCCCTTCCGGTCGAACGTTTGCTGGTTGCGGGAGGCGACAGCCGTTTGATTGTGGACGAATCCACGGGGATGAATCGCTACGGCACGACGCCTCGTCCGCGGCCGGAGGCGGTGCAATTCTCCTCCTCCACTGCATCGAGCATCTCCGATTACGGCTTCATGCTCTGCGATATGTTGCGGCGCGACCTCATCGGAGCGGCGTTGCGCGACGGGCTCGCTATCGAGGATTTACGGGGCCGGACCGTCGACGCCCTGGGGGCGGAGCTGATCGCGCTTCTTGGCTTGCAGTCGTCGGACGCCGACGTCGTGCTCGCACCTTCCGGGACGGACACCGAATTTTTGGCCGTTTTGTTTGCCTTGGCGGCCGACGACCGGCCGCTTACCAATATTCTGATCGCGCCCGAAGAAAGCGGCCGCGGCGTGGCCACCGCCGCGGCAGGCTGCTTCTTTGACGATCTATCAGCGTCCGGCGCAGCCATTCGAAAGGGCGAAGCGGCATGGCCCGGCCGGGAAATCGAAGTCGTTCAAGTGGCAATTCGCGGCAACGGGGGGTGCACGCGTTCGCGCGCGGAGATCCATGTCGAACTTTCAGAGATTTCACGACGTGCCCTGGCCAACGGCCGGCGCCTCTTGTTGCATATGCTCGCTTCCTCCAAAACCGGGCTCTCTGCTCCCTCCGTGGAGGCGGCCGGCGAGATCGAGCGCATGGCGCCCGACCGGGTGGATGTGGTTGTGGATGCGTGCCAGATGCGTAACCCCTTGGCGGAGATCGGCGGTTGGGTCCTGCGCAAATGGATGGTTCAGATTACCGGCTCCAAGTTTTTCACGGGCCCGCCTTTTTCTGGAACCTTGGTTGCACCCAAGCTGCTGCGCATGCGTGCCAAAGAGGTCCGGCACCTGCTCGCCACCGCGCCTTCCGTCACGCGGCCGGAGGACTGGAACGCGTGGTGGCGCGCCAACCTGGGCAGGTCATCGGTCTCGTCTGCGGCTAGTTTTGGACACCTGTTCCGGGCGCTGCCCGCGATCGCCGAGGCGCATTTGCTGCGCGCTTTGCCACCGGAGTTGTGCCGCTATGCCTTTGCCAGGTTCCGAGAAGCGGTCAAAGCGCGCCTCGCGGCCAGCCCCAATCTCGTTACGATCGACGAGCTCGACGAGGTGAAGAGCGAGACCCCTGATGGGGCGGCATCGGACCTGTCGAGCCAGTCGATCGTCTGTTTTGCTATCGCCAAGCCCGAAGATGACGGTGGCGGCCAGAAGCTGAACGCCGAAGAATGCCAGCGGCTGTTTGAATTCTTGAACCTCGACATGAGCGAAAAGCTGGGTCCGCTCAGTCCGGCCGACAAGGTTCGGGCCGCGCAATGCGCCCATATCGGCCAACCGGTATCGCTGCGGACCGGTGAGGGCAACGGCAAGCTCGCGGTCCTGCGGCTCGTCGTCGGCGCGCGTTTCTTCACCATTGTCGGCCATGCCGGGCCCGGTGCGATCGAGGCGGCGCTCGACTCCGAAATCTCCGATGTATTCCGGGCCATAGAAAAGATCGAACTGCTTGCAAGGCGGTGGCGAGATCTTGACCAGGCCGCTACCGGATAGATGTGAGCAAGGCTGGCCGGCGGCTTCCGGATGGGGCTGGCGCCGTGATTGGGCCAGATACCAAAGGTCGCTGATAGTACCAAAGGTCATAGACAATGACGCATTTGACCGCGTTCCTTTGTCCGCTCGTTAGGCGCGGCCATGGGACTCCCGGAGGCTGCGGTGCCCGAGCACCACAAGCGGGCCGCAACGCGGCGAGCGTTCGAAGGAACGCGGCCTGCGGTGGGTCGAAATGGCCCCGGAAGCTATCTCAGGACATCCTAATTGGCATAAATCATGATCGGGAGCTCCAATTCAAACCCGAGCCGAAGGTCCGAAGTGAGTCATACCCGGGCCTTCCGGGCGGATGCTGAGTTTGTCTGATGCTGAAGCCTAAGCAGACGTACACCGGACGTAGCCAGCACGGGGAAAAGTAGCCACGAGCTGACATTTCGGCGCTAGCTGTGGCCAAGTTCCTCAAGGGTACGGAGAGCCTTGGTCATCATGAGACGAAGCTCTTTCTTAAGGCTGATTCCGCTAATCTGGGTCACCACCAGACGCGTGAGGTTATCGCCTACACTGCAGCAAACCCAGATGGAACAGGCATCATGTCCCTATCCATTTTTCTGACCGCCTATTTTTGGCTGTTCCTCGGTTTCGTGGCCGCCTCGATAGCTTCGGTTGCGATTTGGGCTCGTGGTCCCGGTTTGGGGCAAAGCAAGGACTTCCCGCAGGTCAGGTATTGGATCGCTTTCCTGTTGCGTAGAGGCTATGACAACGGCCATCTGCGTATAATTCACAGTCAATCCGGCCGCTTCCTCTACTTTCGCAAGTACATCCATGGGAAGGGCGATTACGGACTGGAGTTTTGCTGTCCTCTGTCATACTGGTCGGAAGAGGAGCGGCGGAAGGTCGCGATCATTGCCGAAGACCGCGGGCTGCTCTTCGAGAAAGACACGAGAAATTTGGAAGGATTTGGCTTCCAGGATCTGCTGGTGATCGACTGC
>CAMYMY010000282.1 GCA_947259625.1 uncultured Kiloniellales bacterium
ATCGGCCTGGCCGGGTTGGTTCTAATCCAGCTGGTGCTGGAGTTGAGCGGCATCTATCGACGGGCCGGCGGCGTGTCTCGTCGTGGCGTTTTCCTGCAGATTCAGGGGCGCCGCTTGCCAGCGGCCGAGGCCGGTGCGCGGATGCGGCCGGTCGGTCCGGCCGGGCCCGAAGGTGTGAGGGATTGATGGACCGCGCGTTGCGCCCCGAGATTTCGAAGGCCGATAGCGACGTATCCGCGCATGACGAGAGGACGGCCGGACGGGAGACATCCAGAAAGGAAAGGCGGCTGATCTGGCGGTTGCTTGCTTATTGGGAGCAACGGCGCGGCGACCGGGAGTACCCGGCGCTCGGCGACATAGATCCGGCCGCGATAAGCGAGATATGGCCCTACTGTTTTCTGCTCGATGTGAGGAACTATCAGGGGTTTCCCTACTTCCATTACCTTGGGCCATCTCTCGCCAAGTATTCCGGCATATTTCTGAGCGGTCAGCACGACTGGACCCATACGTTGCTCAAGAAAGCCGTGTGTCATTTCCGAGAGGCGCTGGAGCGAAGTGCGCCGGTTCTGGTGGAGGAGGAATTGACCCAGTTCGACAACAGGAAACTGTTGTTTTGCAGCGTCTTGCTGCCGTTGAGCGACGATCAGGAAACGATCAACTATCTGCTTGGGGCCGCGAACGGGACCATACGAAAGATATAGCCTGCCGCGATAGTCTCGGCCGGTTTTGCCCCAAATTTATTCCCGCCCATAACGGGCATGACTTGGCCCGCGCTATGGTTTGCTTAGGAATTTCCTGCATAGATGGGGCGGAACCGATTCGCCGAGGAAACGAACGATGCGATGGTTGTTGGTGCCGCTTCTTCTTGGACTGCTTCAGACGACCCCCCCCGCTTGGGCGCAGAGCCTCGGCAATTGGGAAATCGAGTGCCGGCCGGACCGGCCGCTCAAGACCGACAATTGCAGTTTGGCCCACCATTCGACACAAGAAGACGACATCGCTCTGGTAATGTTTTCCTATGTCGATCGGGAACTCAGCCTTCTCATTTCGGGGGACCGGGTCTTCACGCAGGCAGAGATCAATATCGACGAAAACCTGATATTCTTCACGCTGCTGTGCGGCGAGGGTTACTGCTTCTTCAGCGGCTCCGTAGCGGAAAAACTAGCCCGGCATTTTTCCCGGGGACGGTCCGCAGTGATTGAAATCGCCACCTCGTCTTTCGGTGTCGATCTGACACAGCGAGTCGATCTGTCGGGATTCGGCTCGGCCTTCGCGGAGTTTCGGAACGGCCGCCCGAAATAGTGCGGCACGGCGCGCGCCTTGCCGGCGGCCGAAATCGCCTCGGTGAAAGGCGTCTTTATCAGTGACCTTTGGCCTGAGTGGTTCCTCAACCGGTCGTGCGTGGGATACCTTCGGTCGATCGGCTCGAGCGCTGGCTCTCCGCTTCAATGCATGCCTGGTTCCCGCCGGCGGTGGCCTCCCGGTCCGCGAGCACATGCGCCAGAGTGCGCAGCGGGCGTTTGAGATAAGGACTGACCTCCTGGTCCGAATACCCTGTCTTTATTCTATTCACAGGTTTACGCACAAACTTATCCACAGGTATAGTTGGATGGGAGAGACTACTTGCCAAAAGCTAGTAGGTTTATATTACATATGCCTTGGAGGAATGACAATAGGATAGTTAGGCTGCGGCCCGGAACGGTTGGCCCCCGTCCAAGCCGGGACGGCTGGCATCACGCCCGCTACCGGGGGTGGCATGGCTGTTCGGCCAGGTTGGCACGAGAAGAGGCGCCCGATGTTTGCGCCGACGTGGCGACAGCCACTGCCGCTGTCTCTTTGGCAGTGGATAGGGCAACCGTGGTGAGGGTCCGCACGGCGCCGGGCAGGCTCTTGATCGACTCGGCGATGAGCCGCTCCAGGCTTCGCGCATCGTGGGTCCGGACCTTCAGCAGATAGCCATAGTCTCCAGTGATGTGGTGGCATTCGAGCACCTCCGGCAGGGCCTCCATGGCGGCGACGAAGGTCGCATCGTGCTCCGGCCGGTCGATCAGAACCTGAATGAAGGCGCAGAGGTCGAGACCGAGCGCGCGCGGGTCGAGCCGCGCCCCGAAGCCGCGGATCACCCCCTGGACCTGCAGCTTCTTCAGCCGCTCGTGCACCGCCGAGGCCGAGAGCCCGATCTGTGCGCCCAGCTCCGCATAGGACAGACGGCTGTTCACTTGGACCAGTGCGAGGAGTTGTCGGTCTTGGTCGTCGAGGCTGGACATGTTCGACCCAATGGGCTATCGACAGGATGTTGTCCTGATGGATGATGAAATAGCCGAAAAAATCTCACTAAACAATGGATCAGATCGTATTTTTTGCGAAAGGCGCGGCAATCGGGCTGGCCATCGCCGCGCCGGTCGGGCCGATCGGCGTGCTGTGCATTCGCCGCAGCCTGAATGCCGGCATGCTGACCGGCTTGGTTTCGGGTCTCGGCGCCGCCGTGGCCGACGCGGTCTATGGCGCCGTGGCGGGCTTCGGCTTGACCTCGGTCTCCATGTTCCTGCTCGATCACCAAGCCGCGATCAGGATTCTGGGCGGAGTGGCACTGCTCGTGATCGGCCTGCGGATCCTCCTCGCCAAAGCGCCGGCCGCCGGCGGGCCGGCCGGAAATAACGGCCGTCTGGCGGGGGCCTTTGCGTCCTGTTTCCTGCTGACCCTGACCAACCCGACGACGATCCTGTCCTTCCTGGCCATCTTCGCCGGCCTCGGCCTGGCCGAATGGGTGCGCGACTATACCGCGGCGGCCGTCCTGGTGGCCGGCGTGCTGCTCGGCTCGGCGCTCTGGTGGCTGTTCCTGAGCGGCGCGGTCAGTCTGGTTCGCGCCCGGCTGTCAGCGGCCGTGCTCGTCTGGATCAACCGCTTCTCGGCGGCCGTGATGCTGCTGTTCGGCCTGCTCGCGCTGGCGGCCGTCTTCGCGTGACCGATGCCGGGGAAAGACCTTTGGTGTAAGACCGCGGGCGCTGGCCAATGGCGAAGCCGACTGGGTCTTGCCGAGCGGGGCGGACCACACGGGGCGGCCGGGGTTTCCGCCGCGCCGTGTGGCCCTGTCGCTGAACCGGACGAGCGAGGGTCCGGCTTAGTTGTCGTACTTTTCCGTCTTTTCGGCGCCCTTCTTCTCGGCCTTGACGAAGCCGAGATCTCTCAGCGCAAGCTGGACGGACCGGCTCTTTGCCGTGTCGGAGTCGACGAAGCGGACCCTGAGCGTGGCGTGGTTGAAATCGGGCGTGCCCGGCGGCGGAATGAAGAATACGAAGCCATGACCGGACTGACCGGGTGCAAGCGTGACCTCCTTGAAGGCTTTGTGCTTGTAGTCTTCGGTTCGCGCCGTGCGGGCTTCTTCCTCGGCGCTCGACGCGGCGAGCATCCCGATGATGCCGAAGGCGAGCGCCGCGCCGACCACGCTGCCGTCCTCGCCGACCTTGTTGACGACCGAGTTCACGCCAGCGGTACTGATGGCACGTCCATTCGGCAGGGTCAGGACCATGTCGGTCGGACGCACGAGCATTCTGCGCTTCGTCTTGTTCTTGGCCAGGACCTGTATCGCGATGACACCGGCTTCATCGAGGTTGGCGTCGAAGATGGCTTTCTGCCGCTCTTCCTCGACATAGACGTCGGCGCCGGCCTCGACACCCCGGTTGGCCTGCTTCAGCTGAATTGCCGAGGCATCCGGAACCGGGGCGGACGACGGCGTATAGCTGGCACAGCCGCTGGCGAGCAGTACGAGTGAAACAACCAGGGACAAATACAAAGGATTCGATCGCATTTTCTGGACTCCTCTCCGTTCATTCGTCCGTGCTGACCCACGGCAAGACTTGTGCAATGAGCGCACCCTTCGACCGGAGCCAGCGTCGGACCTCCGGTATCCTCTTCAATCCCGCAACGAACTTCTGGGCGGCGTCCTCCATGGCGAGGTCGGCGGCTTCACCGGGCCAGCGGCTGAAGTCGAAGCCGAATTGGCCGCGTTGTGCGCCTTCGCCGGTCACGGTCCAGGAAGCGACCGGATCGCCGCTCAGCGCGTAAAGCACGAAGCGATAGGTGATCTCGGCGGTATAGGTACCCGTCTTGATCATCGGTAAGTGGAAATCGAAGGCCTCGATCCGCGGCTCGATGACCGCGGCCAAGTTTCGGGAACCACTGGCCAGCGGGGGGCGGCTGCCCACCGGAAGGGCCGACCGGAATGCCTGACCCCAGGTCTGGTCGAGCAGCTCCACGCTGGCCGAGCCGAGCGGGAAGATCCAGGTGTCGCCCATCTTGCCGCCACGGTGCTCGTATTCGGTGAGCTCCGGTGTGTAGAGCACGCCCACATTGAGCGGCACTTGCGCCTGCGCCTGCGAAGGGGTGATGGCGGGGCTGAGCGGAACCGCATGGCTGCACGCCGGAAGCATCAAGAGGACCGCCAGCCCCATGAGCCGCGATCGGGCAAGAGTCTTGAGCTTCCCGAGAAGGTGATTCATGTCGTTCCTCGCTGCTGTTATCGAGATCGGGGCCACCGGACCGAGGCGATATTTCGTAGCTTGAACGAGCCGCACTCAATCACAAGGCGATGACATAAAGGGTCCGGTCCCGTTAAATTCGCGTTAAGGGGGCAATTTTTTGGGGAAATGCAGTCAATCCCCTCGCCCTCTAGGGGCGGGGCCGCCGTGAATTTCGAAGGCCTATGGGGTCCGGGGCGGTGATGGGACTCTGCGGGCAGCTGCCGACCGCTGAACGAGGGCGAGCTGCCCGGTGGCTTGGGTTCAGCCGCCGCTGCGCACCCGCGCCACCGCGTCGAGCCAGCCCGCGTAGCGCCGCGCGCGCTCCTCGGCACCCAGGGCGGGCTCGAAGCGTCCGGAGGCCCGCCAGGTCGCCGCGATGCCCTCGAGTCCCGCGAAGAACCCCGACTTGAGCCCGGCCAGCGAGGCCGCGCCCAGGGCCGTCGTCTCGCTTACCTCCGGCCGTTCGACCGCGCAGTCCAGCGTGTCGGCCAGGCACTGCAGCAACCAGTCGTTGGCCACCATGCCGCCGTCCACGCGCAAGGTCCGAGGCGGCGCGGCGCCGTCGGCGGCCATCGCTTCCATCAGGTCGCGGGTCTGGAAGCAGACCGCCTCGAGCGCCGCGCGCGCGATCTCCGCGGGCCCCGTGGCGCGGGTCAGGCCGAAGATGGCGCCGCGCGCGTGGGCGTCCCAG
>CAMYMY010000283.1 GCA_947259625.1 uncultured Kiloniellales bacterium
GACCGAGGGCCTGGACGGGCTGCGCGACCGCGTGGCCGCCTACTACGACCTGGGCGCGCGCTTCGCCAAGTGGCGCGCCGTGATCACCATCGGCGCCGAGATGCCCAGCCCGGCCTGCATCGAGGTCAACGCCCACGCGCTGGCCCGCTATGCCCGGCTGTGCCAGGAAGGCGGCCTGGTGCCGATCGTCGAGCCCGAGGTGCTGATGGACGGCGACCACGACATCGAGCGCTGCGAGGCGGTCACGACGGCAACGCTGCACATTGTTTTTCATGAGCTGTTCCAACAGGGCGTCGCGCTCGAGGGCATGCTGCTCAAGCCGAACATGGTGATCGCCGGCAAGGACTGCGCCGATCAGGCCGGCGTCGAGGAGGTCGCTCGGCGCACCGTCCGCTGCCTCAAGCACACCGTGCCCGCCGCCGTGCCGGGCGTCGCCTTCCTCTCGGGCGGACAGAGCGACGAGACCGCGACCGAGCATCTCAACGCCATGAACGCCATGGCCGCTCAGCATCCCTGGAAGCTCAGCTTCTCCTATGGCCGGGCGCTGCAGGACCTGGCCATGAAGCGCTGGAAGGGCGCGGCGGAGAACGTCGGCGCGGCCCAGCAGGCCCTGTTCTTCCGGGCCAAGTTCAACAGCGCCGCCTGCCGGGGAGCCTACAGCGGCGAGATGGAGCGGGAGCTGAAAGCCGCCTGAACCGAGACGCAATCCGAACCTTATCAGCGTCGGCCGCGGCCGACGATACCTGGGAGAATCGACATGACAGTGAAGAGCTACAGCGCCGGCGTCAAAGAGTATCGCGAGACCTACTGGGCGCCCGACTACACACCCAAGGAGACCGACCTCCTGGCATGCTTCAAGGTGACGCCGCAGCCCGGCGTGCCGCGTGAGGAGGTCGCCGCGGCCGTGGCCGCCGAGTCCTCGACCGGCACCTGGACCACGGTCTGGACCGACCTGCTGACCGACCTGGAGTACTACAAGGGCCGGGCCTACCGCATCGAGGACGTGCCGGGCGACGACACCTGCTTCTACGCCTTCGTCGCCTATCCGATCGACCTCTTCGAGGAGGGCTCGGTGGTCAACGTGCTGACCTCGCTGGTCGGCAATGTCTTTGGCTTCAAGGCGCTGAGGGCGCTCAGGCTCGAGGACATACGCTTCCCGCTGCACTACGTCATGACCTGCGGCGGGCCGCCCAACGGCATGCAGGTCGAGCGCGACATCATGAACAAGTACGGCCGGCCGATGCTCGGCTGCACGATCAAGCCCAAGCTCGGCCTCTCGGCCAAGAACTACGGCCGGGCGGTCCTTCATGCGCTGGAAGCAGCGCTTCGACTTCGTCGCCGAGGCGGTGCACAGGGCCGAGGCCGAGACCGGTGAACGCAAGGGCCACTACCTTAACGTCACCGCGCCCACGGTCGAGGAGATGTACAAGCGGGCCGAGCACGCCAAGTCGCTCGATATGCGCATCATCATGCACGACTTTCTGACCGCGGGCTTCACGGCGAACACCTCGCTTGCCAACTGGTGCCGCGACAACGGCCTGCTGCTGCACATCCACCGGGCGATGCACGCGGTGATCGACCGCGACCGGCACCACGGCATCCATTTCCGCGTCCTGGCGAAATGCCTGCGCTTGTCGGGCGGCGACCATCTGCACTCCGGCACCGTGGTCGGCAAGCTCGAGGGCGACCGCGAGGCGACGCTGGGCTGGATCGACATCATGCGCGAGCGCTTCGTGCCCGAGAACCGCGCCCGCGGCATCTTCTTCGATCAGGACTGGGGCACCATGCCGGGATTGTTCCCGGTCGCCTCCGGCGGCATCCACGTCTGGCACATGCCGGCCCTGGTCAGCATCTTCGGCGACGACGCGGTGATGCAGTTCGGCGGCGGCACGCTGGGCCATCCCTGGGGCAACGCGGCGGGTGCCGCCGCCAACCGCGTGGCCCTGGAAGCCTGTGTCCAGGCGCGCAACCAGGGCCGCCAGCTCGAGGCCGAGGCCAAGGACATCCTGGGCGCGGCGGCGCGGCACAGCCCGGAACTGGCCGCGGCCATGGAGACCTGGAAGGAGATCAAGTTCGAGTTCGACACCGTGGACAAGCTCGATACGATTGCGGGGTGACCCGCGCGATTACGTGAGTCCCAACAACGGGAGCAAGAGACGATGACCGAGATACAAGACTATCCTTCGCGCGTGGGCGACCCGGCCAGCCAGCGGTTCGAGACCTTCTCCTACCTGCCGCCGATGGACGCCGGCCAAATCCGCAAGCAGGTCGCCTACATGGTCGAGCGGGGCTGGAACTGCGCCATCGAGCACGTCGAGCCGGCGCGCGCCGCCGAGACCTATTGGTACATGTGGAAGCTGCCGATGTTCGGCGAGCGCGATGTCGATACCCTGATGAACGAGCTGACCGCCTGCCACAATGCCAATGCGGGTCATCACGTGCGCCTCGTCGGATACGACAACAAGCGTCAGACCCAGGGACTCGCCATGGCGGTCTATCGCGGCGACGCTTGAGCGGCCGGGCAAGCACGCCCGGCGGCTTCGGGACATCGATGTCCCTACAAGGGCCCTTGACGGGCCCTTGATCTTTTCGGCGTCGCCTCCATATTTGAGCGATCGTTCAAAAATCCGGGCGCGTCATGGCGAGACCGAAGAGCTTCGACCGCGAGAACCCCGGCAGCCTCTACGACACCTTCGACGACAAGCACGGCCTGTTCCTCGAGTCCGTGACGCTCTACCGCCGCACGGTGGTGGCGCGCCGGCTGGAAAAGCTCGATGAGCCCGGTCCGGCGCGCGACCGCATCGCGGCCTTCTTCGAGGACGTGATCCGCTTCTCGCTGGGCGAGGGCCGTCTGCTCGGCTGTCTGATGACCAATTCGGCGATCGAGCTGGCGCCGCGCGACCGGGATACGGCGCTCGCCGTGGCGGCCAATTTCGCCGAGGTGGAGTCGGCCTTCCGTAAGGTCCTGCGGCGCGCCCAAGTGGCCGGTGAAATCGCCGCCGACAGGCCGGTCGAGGACCTCGCACGCTACTTGACCAGCGGCCTTCAGGGGCTTCGCGTCATGGCCAAGGCCCAGCAGGACGAAGCGGCGCTGAGGTCCGTGGTCCGCCTGATGCTGGCGACGCTCGATTGATTACTTGTCCTTATCTCGAACCAATGCCCAAGAACAACAGAGAGAGTCGAAGGAGCAACCGATGATCAAACCACGCCAAGCCGTACCGGCCCTCGAAGTCGCCACCCTGGACGGCGGCACCTGGAGCCTGGCGGAGCAGAGCCCCGAGAGTTTCACCATGGTCGTGTTCTACCGCGGCCTGCACTGCCCGATCTGCGGCCGCTATCTGCGCGACCTCGACTGCAAGATCGACGAGTTCGCCAAGCGCGGCGTCGAGGTGATCATGATCAGCACCGACGGCGAGGAGCGCGCCCGCCAGGCCAAGGAGACCTGGGAGCTCGAGAACGTCACGGTCGGCTATGGTCTCGACCTCGAGGCCGCCCGCGCCTGGGGCCTCTACGTCTCGAGCGGCATCGGCAAGAGCTCGGTCGGCGTCGAGGAGCCGGCGCTGTTCAACGAGCCGGGCACCTTCATGGTGCGCCCCGACGGCACGCTCTACTTCGGTACGGTCCAGACCATGCCCTTCGCACGGCCGAACTTCGGCGAGATCCTGCAGGCCGTCGACTTCGTCCTCGCCAAGGACTACCCGGCGCGCGGCGAGGCGTAATACTGCCCCACCCATGGCACTCTCCGATGGGCCGCCTGCTCTTTCTTCGCATCTGCCCATGACTCGCGGTTTCTCGTAAGGACGCGCCGAGGCTCAGACTGTATAGCAGGTCGACGTCGGTGGGCCGAAACGGGCCCCTTGACACAGGGTTCGGCGGTCCCATTTAATGAGTAAGCGCTCACTCATTTCAGTTGAAAGCTGGAGCCATGGCGAGAAGAACCGAGGAAACCCGGGAGAGGATCGACCGTACCGCGCTTCGGCTTTTCGCCGAGAAGGGCGTCGATCAGGCCACGATCAACGATATTGCGACTGGTGCGGGTATTGCAGAGGGAACTATCTACCGTCACTATAAAAACAAGGACGAGCTCATCTGGGGGCTCTTCTCCTCGAACTATGCCGCGCTTGCAGACCGCCTGGACCGACTTCAGGAAGCCGAGACCGGTTTGCGCGCCAAGCTCGAGGCCATGGTGTCGATGTTCTGCTCGCTCTACGAGTCCGACCCGGCCATGTTCAGATTTCTGCTGCTGGTCCAGCACGGGCAACTGCCGCGCGTCACGCCGGCCATGTCGAGCCCGGTCAAGGTGGTTCGCGAGGTCCTGTCCCGGGCCATGGAACGTGGCGAGATCGCGCCGCGCGACCCCGAGCCGGCGACCGCCATCGTCTTCGGCATCGTTCTTCAGCCCGCGGTCTTCAAGGTCTACGGGCGCATCGAGCAGCCCCTGACCGAGCTCTCCGGCCTGCTGGCCGAGGCCTGCTGGATGGCACTCAAACCAACCTCTATCGGGACTGAGGTGAGGCCATGACTGCAAGGAGCGAGGAAAGGAAGGGTACGAAGGGCCGTCGCCCGGGGTGCACGGCCAAGGTCCCGCTGGCCATCGGTCTGTTGCTGGCCTGCCTGGTGGTCCTGGCCGTCCAGGTGAACCGGACGCAGCTCTGGGAGGACCAGACTGTCTACGCCGGCTGGCGCCTCCAGACGCACATCCTGACCGGAAGCTGCCGGCTGCTCGACCGGGAGAACGGGACCCGCGCCGTCGGGTCCGGCGGTGACTGCGCCGCGGCCCTGTCGCGGGCCCGTTCGAACGGAGCGGTGCGGCCCGCCAGCGACCATCTGGTCTTGATGTTGCACGGTCTTGGCCGCTCGCCCTGGCTGTTCCGGCAGATGGAGGCGGCGCTGAGGGAGGCTGGATACGACGCCGTCGCGATCAGCTATCCGAGCCTGACGAAGGACGTGGCAGGCCACGCGGAGCATCTTCGCCAAATCCTGAACAACGCCGGCGGCGTGCGGCGGGTCTCCTTCGTCACGCACAGCCTCGGCGGCATCGTGGTGCGCGAGGCCCTGGCCCTGGACTCCGCCTGGCGGGGCCGGTTCGAGCTCGGCCGTGCCGTCATGCTGGCGCCGCCCAACCAGGGGTCGGAGCTGGCCTTGGCCCTCGACGACATTCGACTATTGCACCTGCTGGGCGGGCCCTCGGCCGGTGAGATGGTCAAGGGACATCGCTATGCCGATCCGCCGCCGGGACTCGAGATCGGCGTCATCGCCGGTGCGACGCCGGGCGGCCGGGGTTTCAATCCGCTGCTCTCCGCCAACAACGACGGCGTGGTGACGGTCGAGGAGACCCGGCTCGCGGGCATGCGCGACTTCCAGGTCGTGACCGCGCCCCACACGGTCATCGCGAGCGCCCCGGAAACCATTGCCGCCACGCTCGAGTTCCTCGAGTCGGGACGGTTTCGTTAACGCCCCGGCAATACGGCTCTGCAACTCTCCGGCAAGGCCGGCCCGCAGGAGGAAGGACCACCGACATGTCGGACCGAACCATAGGTATCCTTCGAAGTCGTCGCTATCTGCCGCTGTTCGTGACCCAGTTTCTGGGCGCGTTCAACGACAACCTGTTCAAGAACGCGATGGTCATCCTGATCTTGTTCCGGATCGCCGAAACATCCGGCCTCAACGGCCAGATCATGGTGACCGCGGCCGCGGCCGTCTTCATTCTGCCGTTCTTCCTGTTTTCCGCCACCGCCGGTCAACTCGCCGACAAGTTCGACAAGGCGCGGCTGATCCGCGTCGTGAAAGCCTGCGAGATCGCCGTCATGGCGCTGGCCGCCTTGGGTTTCGCCTTGGGCAACGCCTATTTCCTGACCGCGGTGTTGTTCTTCATGGGCGCCCAGTCGGCATTCTTCGGGCCACTCAAGTACGGCATCCTGCCCGACCATCTGGCCGAGGAGGAACTGGTCACCGGCAACGCCCTGCTCGAGGCCGGCACCTATCTGGCGATCCTCACCGGCACCATTGCCGGCGGTTTGCTGATCCTGACCGAAGGCGGCACCTCGTTCGTCTCTGCGGCGGTCGTGGCGCTGGCGCTCGCCGGCTGGGCGGCGAGCCTCGCCATTCCCGCCTGCCGGGCGGCGGCGCCGGACCTCGAGGTCAACTGGTACCTCTATCCCGAGACCAAAGGCATCCTGGCCCTCGCCGCCAAACGCCGGGACGTCTTCCTCTCGATCCTCGGCATCTCCTGGTTCTGGCTGGTCGGCGCGACTTTCCTCTCGCAGTTTCCGGCCTATGCCAAGGATATCCTGGGTGGCGACGAGCAGGTGGTGACCCTGTTCCTGACCGTCTTTTCAGTGGGAATCGGCGCCGGCTCGATGCTCTGCGACCGCTTGCTGAAGGGTGAGATCTCGGCCCGCTATGTGCCGATCGGCGCCCTCGGCATGGCGCTTTTCTCGGTCGACCTTTATTTTGCCAGCGATCTGTCCGGCCGCGCCGCCGAGCTGATCGGCGCGCGGGCCTTCATCGGGCAGCCGGCCCACTGGCGGGTGCTGGGCGACCTCTTCCTGATCGCCTTGTGCGGCGGCCTCTACATCGTTCCGCTCTATGCCATCATGCAGAGCCGCGCCGAGCAGGCCGTGCGTGCGCGGACGATTGCCGCCAACAACGTGCTGAATGCGCTTTTCATGGTGCTGGGTGCGCTGGGCACCGCCGGCATGCTGTGGGCCGGCTTCACGGTGACCGACGTCTTTCTGACCATGGCGCTCGCCAACATCGCCGTGGCGGTCTACATCTGCAAGCTCTTGCCGCACGAGCTGCTCAAGGCGATCGCCTCCTGGATCTTCCGCCTGGCCTACCGGGTCGAGGTGACGGGTTGGGAGAACTACCGGAAGGCCGGGGACAAGGCGGTCGTGGTGGTGAACCACGTGTCCTTCCTGGACGGGCCGCTGCTGGCCGCCTTCCTGCCCGGCCGGCCGATGTTCGCCATCGACACTCATATGGCGCGACGTTGGTGGGCCAAGCCCTTCCTGGCGCTGATCGAGGCCTTTCCGCTCGACCCGACCAACCCGCTGGCCACCAAGTCGCTGATCCGCGCGGTCCAGACGGGCAAGCACTGCGTGATCTTCCCGGAAGGCCGTATCACGGTGACCGGCGCCCTGATGAAGGTGTACGAGGGGCCGGGCATGGTCGCCGACAAGGCTGGGGCCGAGGTGCTGCCGATCCGCATCGACGGCGCGCAGTTCACGCACTTCTCGCGCCTGAAAGGCAAGCTTCGGCTGCGGCTGTTCCCCAAGATCACCATCACTATCCTCGAGCCGCGCAGTTTCGAGGTGCCGGCCGAGGTCGTGGGACGCCAGCGCCGCCGCGCGATCGGCGACGCGCTCTACGAGGTCATGTCGGACATGATGTTCGAGACCCACAATCAGCGTCGGCAGACCCTGTTCGAGGCCCTTCTGGAGTCCCGCGCCCTCTACGGCGGCGGCAAACCGGTCGTGGAGGACATCGAGCGCAAGGCGCTCACCTACGACCGCCTGGTCCTGGGTGCCTTGGTTCTCGGCCGTCGCTTCACCCGGGTGACCAAGAGGCGGGAGGTGGTCGGCCTGATGCTGCCGAACGCCGCCGCAACGGCCGTCAGCTTCTTCGGATTGCAGGCCTTCGGCCGGGTCCCGGCCATGCTGAACTTCACCGCCGGCGCGGCCAACCTGCTCTCGGCCTGCCGCACGGCGCAGGTCCGCACTGTCTACACCTCACGCCGCTTCGTCGCGCAGGCCAAGCTCGGCGACGTCGCCGAGGCCCTCGCGGAGCAGGTCCGGCTGGTCTATCTGGAGGACTTGCGGGCCGAAATCGGCGTCTTCGACAATCTGGCCGGGCTGCTCGCCCGCCTGGTGCTCTTCACTTCGGGCTCGGAAGGCAGCCCCAAGGGCGTGGTCCTGTCGCATGACAACATCCTGTCGAACTGTCGGCAGTTGGGGGCACGCATCGACTTCACGCCGAACGATATCGTGTTCAACGCCCTGCCGGTGTTCCATTCCTTCGGCCTGACCGGCGGGATGCTGTTGCCGGCGTTTTCGGGCATCAAGACCTTCATGTATCCCTCGCCGCTGCACTACCGGATCGTGCCCGAACTGGTCTATGCCTCGAACGCGACCGTCATGTTCGGCACCGATACCTTCCTGACCGGCTATGCCCGCATGGCGCACCCTTATGACTTCTACTCCATGCGCTATGTCTTCGCCGGTGCCGAGAAAGTGCGCGACGAAACCAGACGAACTTGGATGGAAAAGTTCGGCATTCGTGTCCTTGAAGGCTACGGCTCGACCGAATGCGCGCCGGTGCTGGCGGTCAACTCGCCCATGCACTTTAAGGCCGGCACGGTCGGGCGGCTGCTGCCCGGCATTCGCCATCGCCTGGAGCCGGTGCCCGGCGTCGAGGAGGGCGGTTGCCTCCTGGTCTCCGGTCCCAACGTCATGCTGGGCTATCTGAAGGCCGAGCGGCCCGGCGAGCTGGAGCCGCCCGCCGAGGGTTGGTACGACACCGGCGACATCGTCGACATCGACGCCCAGGGCTTCGTGCGTATCGTTGGACGCGCCAAGCGCTTTGCCAAGATCGCCGGCGAGATGGTCTCGCTGGGCGCGGTGGAAAACCTGGTAAGCAGCCTCTGGCCCGACCATCAGCATGCGGTCGTGAGCCTGCCCGATGCCCGTAAGGGCGAGCAACTGGTGCTGCTGACCGACCGGGCGGCGGCGGCGCGCGACGAGCTCGCGGCACACGCCCGAACCGAAGGGGTGGCGGAGCTGATGGTGCCCAAGGTGCTATTCAACGTCGATTCGCTGCCTTTGCTTGGCACCGGCAAGACCGACTATGTCGGCACCAAGGCCCTGGCCGAGCAGTTGCTCGCCATTGGCAGTGCGGCCTGAAAACGCGAAGGAGCGACCGATGGAAATCCTGCTCGCCTTGCTGCTGGGGCTCTATGTGCTGGTCGCGCCGGCCCTGGGAATAGTGGCCTTCAACCAGAGCCGTCAGCACCGCGACGAACTCGCCCGTCTGCGCCGCCAGGTCCAGGGCCTGACCCTGCAGGTCGACGATCTCCGCACGGCCGGCGCCGCCCCGGCGCGCGAGCGCGGAGAGGCCCCGCAGGCGCCGCCGGAGGACGCACCGACGCCCGCCGCGCCGGAGCCGCCCGCGCAGCCCGAGCCGCCACGCGAAATTCCCGCGCCGCCGCCACCCCGCCCGGCGGCTCCCGCGGCCGCGGCAAGGCCGCAGACGGTCCGGCAGCCGGCCGTGGCCCGGCCCAGCCTCGAGCAGTGGCTGACCTCTCGAGGCTTGATTTGGCTGGGCGGCGGCACGGCGGCACTGGCGGCCGTCTTCCTCGTCAAGTACTCGATCGAGCGCGGTTGGATTGGCCCCCTGGTACGGGTGAGCCTCGGCTTCGTTTTCGGCCTTGCCCTGATCCTGGGCGGGGAGTGGCTGCGCCGGCGTCCCCTGCAGCGCGCCATCGCGGCAATCGAACCGAACTACCTGCCGCCCGCCATAACCGCGGCCGGATTGTTCGCGGCCTTTGCCAGCGTCTATGCCGCCTATGGCCTCTATGATTTCTTGCCGGCCTTCGTCGCCTTCGCGCTCCTGGCCGCCATCGCTTTCGCCGCGTTCGGCCTCGCGCTGCTGCAGGGTCCGCTGATCGCGGTGCTCGGCCTGCTGGGCGGCCTTGTCACGCCGATGCTCGTGTCGACCGGCATACCCCTGCCCTGGCCACTGTTCGGCTATCTTCTGGTCCTGGCCGCGGGTTCCCTCGCCATCGTGCGCGTGATGGCCTGGTGGTGGCTTGCTTGGTGGACCCTGGCCGGGGCCGCGCTCTGGCCGCTTCTCTGGTTCGCCGGCATCTGGTCGACGGGCGATGCCGTGCCGCTGGGGATCTATCTCGTGCTGCTTTCGGCGCTCTTTCTCGGGGTTCGGCACGGCCGGGGCGCTTCGATCGAGCTGGTCAATTGGAAGTACTGGTTCGCGCCGTTGGCCCTTCCGGAACAGCTTGCCTGGGGTGCGGCCGGGTCCGTTTCGGTGCTCGTCTTTATCCTGGTGCGCACGGATGGCTACGGTCCGGCTTCGCTCGGCGCGCTTTTCGCGCTGTCGTGCCTCTTCCTCGCCGCCGGCTACCGCGAGGCGGTCTTCGATGCGCTGGCGATCGTGGCGGCGGCGCTCACCGTCGCGCTGACCGCGGTCTGGCACTTGCCCCGTATGGTCACCCGGCCCCTGCCGCTGCACGAGTACCTGGGCGAGGAGTACAGCGGCACCCTCGGGCCGGTACTGCCGCCCGAGCTGTCGGCCTTCGTCGTGGTGGCGCTGATCTTCGGCGCGTTCTTCGCGCTGGCCGGCTTTCTCGCGCTCGCCGGCAGCCGCCGCCCGGCGATCTGGGCCGGCGTCTCGGCGGTCACCCCCCTCGCGCTGCTGGCGGTCGCCTACTGGCGCATCGTCGACTTCGGCCTGGACCTCAAGTGGTCGGCCGTGGCCGTCGCCCTGGCCGGGCTCAACGTCGTCGCGGCGGGCTGGATCCGGCGCCGGCCGCTCCCCAGGGACGGCGACCTCGCGCTGGCCGCCTATGCCGCGGCCACGGTCGCGGCGCTCGGCCTGGCCTTCGCCATGGCGCTCGAGCAGGCCTGGCTCACGGTCGCCCTGTCGCTGCAGTTGCCGGCGCTCGCCTGGATCCACGACCGCCTGTCCGTGAAGCCGCTCAGGCATGTCGCGCTGGTCCTGGCCGGCGTGGTCCTGGCGCGCCTGGTGTTGAATTACAACGTCCTCGACTATCCGCTCGGCGGCCTGCCGGGCTTCAACTGGGTCCTCTATGGCTACGGCGTCCCGGCCGTCGCGTTCTGGTGGGCCGCCTCGCGCTTCCGGCGCAGCGAGGACGACCTTCTGGTCATGGTGCTCGAGGGGGGCACGCTGGCTTTCGTCTGGCTGTTTGTCTCGCTCGAGATCCGCACCCTCGTGGCCGGCTCGCTCACGGCCCCGCGCTACGACCTGGCGGAGCAGTCGCTGCAGACGATCGCCTGGCTGGCGCTGGCATACGGCTGGCTTAGGCTCTACCGGCAAAGCGGCCGCAGGCCGCTGCTCTGGGGCTGGCGCCTGCTGGCCGGTCTCGCGGCGGTTCACACGCCGCTGTTCCAGCTGCTGGCCTCCAACCCGCTGTGGTCCTCCGACCCCGTGGGCGACTGGCCGGTCGTGAACCTGCTGTCGCTGGCCTATCTGGCGCCCGCGGTCTTCGCCTTCCTCTTCGCGTGGGAGCTGCGGCGCAGCGGCCATCAGCGACCTGCCATGGCCGCGGCGGTCTACGGGCTGGTGCTGGTCTTCGTGTATCTCTCGCTCGAGGTGCGCCGGGCCTTCCACGGGCCGGTGCTCGGCGTCGGGCCGACTGGCGATCCGGAGTTCTACACCTACTCGGTCGTCTGGCTCTGCTACGCGCTCGTGCTCTTGGGGCTCGGTATCTGGAAGGGGTTCTCCAGCCTGCGCTACGCCTCCCTCGCCGCACTCTTCATCGTGGTCGGCAAGGTGCTCCTCTTCGACACGGCGGAGCTCACCGACGTCCTGCGCGTGCTCTCCGTCGCGGGGCTGGCGCTCGGCCTGTTCGGCATCGTCTACTTCTACCAGCGCTTCGTGTTCCCGCCGCGCGGCCAGGGACCGGCTCAGGGCCCGGGTCAGGCCTCGGGGCGCCCGGAGGCCATGTCGTAGTCGCGAAAAACCTCGGCGACGCGGATGCGGTAGTCCCGGAAGATGGCGCGCTGGCCCTCGGCCTGGGCGCCCTGATGGTCGGCGTTGGAAAACCAGGCCTCGACCGCCGCCGCGTCGCGCCAGAACGACAGCGAGACGTACTTGCCCTCGGTCGTCACGCTGTGGAACCGCTCGACCGAGAGGAAGCCGTCGACCTGCTGCAGCTTCTCGCGCAAGTCGGCGGCCAAGTCGAAGTACTGCTGCGCCCTGTCCTCGTGGGGCACCACTTCGAAGATCACGGCGATCATTGCGTTGCTCCTTTGGCAGCGGCGGACGGCTGCGCCATAGTAGCCCAATGCCTCGGATCGGAACCAGACGGCGGATTCGTTCAAGAACCGGTCGCCGGGGGTCAACCGTCCGGGCGGGGTTGCGCTAGCGTTTGCGCGTTCCGGAAATCGTCCGGTCGGAAGCAGGGGAGATGACGATGGCGGAAGCGGCGGCGCCGGAGGTGCGCAAGGTCGCCGTGATCGGCACCGGGGTGATCGGCGCCGGCTGGGCGGCGCGCTGTCTCGGCCACGGCCTGGACGTGGCGGCCTGGGACCCGGGCCCGGACGCCGAGGCGAAGCTACGGGCCGCTGTCGACAACGCCTGGCCGGCGGTCGCCAAGCTGGGGCTCTGGCCCGGCGCGGATCCGGCGCGGCTGAGCTTCGCGGCAACACCGGAAGACGCCTGCGCCGGGGCGGACTTCGTCCAGGAGAGCGCGCCCGAGCGCGAAGACCTGAAGCGGCGCCTGCTCGC
>CAMYMY010000284.1 GCA_947259625.1 uncultured Kiloniellales bacterium
CGCCGAGACCGCGCTGCTGCTCAGGATCGCGCTGCCCCTGGTCGCCGCTTACCTGGCCGAGGTCGCCATGTTCGTCACCACCAAGATCGTGGTCGGGCGTCTCGGCTATCACGAGCTGGCGGCGGTCGGCCTGGCGGGCGAGCTGTCCTTCGAGGTCCTGATCGTCCTGATGGGCCTGCTTTCGATCGTCGGCGTGCTGGTGGCCCAGGCCGACGGCGCGGGCCGCAGGCGCGACGCCGGCCACGCCGCGCGCCAGGGCCTCATCGTGGCCACGGCCCTGGGTGTGCCGGCCACGGTCTTCGTCTGGAACCTGGCCGAGGTGCTGGCGCTGACCGGCCAGGACCCGACGGTGGTCGCGCTGGCGGCGCCCTACCTCAGGGCGCTGTCCGGCTGTGTGCTGCCGGTGCTTTGGTTCTCCGTGCTCAGAAGCTTCGTTGCGGCGCTGGCGCGCACCGGCGCGGTCATGGTGATCACGGTGGCCGCGGTCGGGCTCAACTACCTCCTGACCCTGGGCCTGGTGCACGGCGCCTTCGGCCTGCCCGCGCTGGGCGTCGCCGGCGCCGGCTGGGCCACCACGATCGTCTCCTGGGCCATGCTGGCGGGGCTCGCGGCCCATACCTTCCGGACTCCCGGCCTGCGCGGCGCCGGCCTGTTCCGCGGACGCCTGCGCTTCGATCGGGCCGTCTGCGCCGAGATCGCCCGCCTGGGCCTGCCGGTGGCCGGCCTGGTGCTGCTCGAGTCCGGGCTGTTCGTCGCCGTCGCGATCCTTTCGGGCGTGCTGGGCGCCGTGTCCCTGGCCGCCTTCGAGGTCCTCATGGGCTGGGTCAGCATCCCCTTCGTCGTCGCCCTGGGCCTGGCCGAGGCCACCATGGTGCGGGTCGCATTCGGCGTCGGCCGGGACCGCCCGGCCGCCTCGCGCCAGGCCGGCCTGCTGGGCATGGCCATGGGCGTCGCGGTCCTGGGGCTGATGGTCGCCGTGCCGCTGGGCCTGCCCGAGCTCATCGTACGGGTCTTTCTGGCGCCCGAGGACCCCGGCTTCCCGCAGGTCGCGGCCCTGGTGGCGCGGCTGCTGGTGATTGCGGCGCTCTTCCAGGTCTTCGACGGCCTGCAGGCGACCGCCTCGCGCGCCCTCCGGGGACTGCGGGACACCGTGGCGCCGCTGTGGCTGGCGGGCGTCGGCTACTGGGTGCTGGGGGTCGGCGGCGGCTGCCTTCTCGCCTTTCCGCTCGGCTGGGGCGCCGAGGGCCTGTGGTGGGGCATGGCGCTCGGCCTGATCGTGACCGGCAGCCTGCTCGCCCGGCGCTTCCTGCGCCTCACCGCCCGCCGCCTGCCCCGCCCCTAGCCCGGGACCGGCGCGCGGCGCCCGGCATTCGCGCGTTTTCCGTGTCGCTTGGATTCTCCCAACACTCTCCGCTAGTCTTCACCCTGGGGAGGCCAGCAATGGAACGCCGTTTCGTTGCCATTCTTGTTGTCGAGTCCGCCGGCCGTCCGCTCCCCGTGGCCGAGGATCCGGGCGTGCCGCGCCGATTTCACGTCACCCACGCCGCATAGAGAAGTCATAGGGGAGTCGGGAGATGTCGGAAGGCAAGTCACCTTTTCATCGGGGCGAGAAGGAGATCCAGTCCCGCCTCGGCTTCGAGGAGAAGATGGAGGCGCTGGGCCGCCGGATGATCCGCGATCACATTCCGGAGGCGCATCAGGAGTTCTTTTCGCGCCTGCCCCTCTTGATCGTCGGCACGATCGACCCGGTCGGCCGGCCCTGGGCATCGCCTGGGCGAGTCCCTCGTCGATGGTATCGACATGGGCGCCCTGGGGCTCGAGTTCCAAAGCCGCCGGCGCAATCGCGTGAACGGCAAGGTGAGCGGCAGAAGCCCGGACGGCTTTCGGATCCAGGTCGCCCAGAGCTTCGGAAACTGTCCCAAATACATCCAGGCCCGCCAGCCCGCCCCGGGCGGCGGGATCGAGACCATCGGCGAGAAACGGCCGGTCCACCGCGCCGAGGCCTTGACCAAGGACCAGGCGGCCGTCGTCGCGCGCGCCGACACCCTGTTCATCGCCAGCCAGTTCTCGGAAGACGCCGCGGACTGGAGCCACGGGGTCGACGTGTCGCACCGGGGAGGCAGACCGGGATTCGTCCTGGTCGCGCACGAGACCTTGCTGTTGCTCCCGGACTACTCCGGGAACTGCATGTTCAACACGCTGGGCAACATCGCGGTCAATCCGAAATGCGGTCTCCTGTTCATCGATTTCGACAGCGGCGAGACGCTCCAGCTGACGGGCGAGGCCGAGATTCTCTGGGAACCGGCCCATACGCGACGCTTTCCCGGCGCCAAGAGGGTGCTGGCTTTCTCTGTGGAAGAGGCGCTGCACATAGAACGCGCCCTGCCCTTCACCTGGGCGTTCCAGGGCTACTCCCCCGTGTTCGACGAATTCGAGGCCGTCGACGCCGGGGGTGCGGTCGCCGCGCAACTGCAGCCCATGACGCTCAAATCCGTCAACGTGTCGATGCCCAAGGACGTCGTGCACAACGGCAAGGCCGTCACGACCGGCATCTTCAAGGAGCCGGTCGAGGGGCGGGTGAGGCTGCGCCGGCTGAACCTGGAGGGCGACGGACAGGCGGACCTCTGGGGCCACGGCGGGGCCTTCAGGGCGGTCTATGTGTACTCCTTCGAGAACTACGCCTACTGGGCGCGCGAGCTGGGGCGCGACGATTTCACGATCGGACAGTTCGGCGAGAACTTCACCGTCGAGGGCATGCTGGAAGACGATATCCACGTCGGCGACGTGTTCCGCGTGGGCAGCGCCCTGGTCGAGGTCAGCCAGCCGCGCGTGCCCTGCTACAAGCTGGCGATGAAGATGGGGATCGAAGGGTTCCAGAACCAATTCCTGGCCAGCGGCCGAATGGGGTTCTATTTCCGCGTCCTCGAAGAGGGCGAGGTCGGCGCCGGCGACGCGATCGAGCTCGTCACGCGAGACCCCCAAGCCATGACCGTGCACGCGGTCAACGACCTTCTGTATTTCGACAAGCAGAACCTGGACGCAACCAGCAAAGCCTTGGAAATCCCGGCCCTGTCGCACGGCTGGAAGGGCTCGTTCGAGGAGCGGCTGGCCAAGGCGGCGCCCGCCGCGACCCGCGAGAGGTATCGCCGTTTCGTCGTGGACAGAAAGGAGCGCGAGAGCGAGACCATCACTTCATTCTATCTGGTGCCCGAGGACGGCGCCGCGTTACCGCCGTTCCTGCCCGGCCAGTTCCTCACCTTCGAGCTGAACGTCCCGGGCCAGCCGAAACCGGTGCTCCGCACCTATTCGCTCTCCGACGCCCCCGACTCCGACTACTACCGCGTGAGCATAAAGCGCGAGCCCGCGCCCGCGGACCGGCCGGACCTGGCGCCCGGGCTGTCGTCGAATTATTTTCATGACGCGGTGGGGATCGGCGCCAAAATCCGCGTCGGTGCGCCGCGCGGCAAGTTCCATCTCGATCCGGACGGAGACAGGCCGGTTGTCCTGCTGAGCGCCGGCGTGGGCCTTACTCCCATGATCAGCATGATGAACGCGATCGTCCAGGGCGGCACCGGGCGGCCCGTCTGGTTCATCCACGGCGCCCGCGACGGCCGCGAGCACGCCATGGGCGCGCATGTCCGGCGGATGGCCGCGGCCAACGAGACCGTCCATGCCCATATCCGCTACAGCCGGCCGGAGGCGGACGATATCGCGGGCCGCGACTACGACAGCCGGGGCCGTGTCAACATCGCCTTGTTGAAGCAGGTGCTTCCCTTCGACGATTACGAGTTCTACCTCTGCGGACCGACGCCCTTCATGCGGTCGCTCTACTGCGGCCTGCTGTCCCTCGATGTCTCGGAGGAACGCATCCATTACGAGTTCTTCGGCCCGGCCTCGATCCTGAAGGAAGACGCCAAGCCCGCGGGCCCGGCGAAAGCGCCGAGCGCCGAAACCGAGCTTGCCGGCGGGATCCAGGTGACCTTCGCGCGCTCGGGCGTGACCGCCGGCTGGGACCCGGCGTGCGAGAGCATCCTGGACCTCGCCGAGCGGCAGGGCTTGAGCCCGGACTACAGTTGCCGGTCGGGCATCTGCCATACCTGTCTCTGCCCCTTGGTCGAGGGCGAGGTCGAGTACCTCGAGGACCCCCTCGACCAGCCGGACCCGGGCTGCGTGCTGATCTGCTGCTCGCGGCCCAAGACCAGCCTCGTGATCGAGCTGTAGCGGGAGTCCATATCTCAGCGCGGCAACTGCGTTATCGGCTCGGCGTGGCGCCTACTCCAAGGGTTTCAGGTCGCCCAGCAGGGTCGGGATCAGCTCCGTGACGGTCGGGTGAATGTGCATGGCGCGCTGGATCACGGTGTAGGGCGCATCGGCGTACATCACGTCGAGCAGGGAGTGGACGACCTCGTCGCCGCCGATCCCCAGAATTGCCGCCCCGAGGACCTTCCCGGTCACGGCATCGACCAGGACCTTCATGAATCCCTGGGTCTCGCCTCGCTCGCGGGCGCGCCCGACGCGCGCCATCATCATCTTGCCGATCAAGGCCTTGCGGCCCGACTCCCGGACCTCCCGCTCGGTCATGCCGACCCGGCCCAGGGGCGGGTCGATGAACAGCCCGTAGGTCGTGATGCGGTCGGTCACGCGGCGAGGGTCATCGTCGAACATGTTGGCGGCGAGGATCTCGAAATCGTTGTACGAGGTATGGGTGAAAGCGCCCCGGCCGTTGACGTCGCCGATCGCCCAGATCCCCGGCACGTTGGTGCATAGCTGGTCGTCGACGACGATGAACCCTCGCGGGTCCGTCTCGACGCCGGCCTTGTCGAGCCCCAGGTCGTCCGTGTTGGGGCGGCGGCCGACGGCCAGGAGCACATGGCTCCCGACGATCTCTTCGGGAGCCGGTTCGCAGTCGGCGGTGACCGCGACTTGGTCGCCACGTTTTGCCAAGGCAATGCATTCTGCCTTGAGGCGCACCTCGACGCCTTCGTTCTCCAAAATTCGCTTCACCTCGGCGGAGACGTCCTCGTCATCGCGCGCGATCAATCGGCCGCCCATTTCCACGACCGTGACGCGGCTGCCGAAGCGGCGGTACATCTGGGCGAACTCCAGCCCGATGTAGCTTCCGCCGATGACGATCAGATGCTCCGGCAGGAAGTCCACATCCATCACGCTGGAGCTCGTGAGATAGTCGACGTCGTCGAGGCCGGACAGGTCCGGGACGTTCGCGCGGGCGCCCACATTGAGGATGATCTTGTCGGCCTCGAGCAGCTCGCCGTCGACCCGAACCGATGAAGCGCTCTCCAAACGGCCATGGCCTTCGTACACGGTCAGGTTTTCCATGGTCTTGAGCCAGTTCGTCACGCCTTCGTTCGACTGCCGCACGACCGCGTCCTTGCGGGCCTTGACCTGCTTCATGTCGACGGCGATCGAGCCGTCGATGGCGACGCCGAAGTCCGCGCCGTGCCGCGCCATATGGGCGGCTCTTGCGCTTGCCACCAGGGTCTTGGTCGGGATGCAGCCGACGTTCACGCAGGTGCCGCCGAAGAGCTTGCGTTCGATGATCGCCGTCTTCATGCCCTCTCGGGTCATTCGCGCGGCGAGCGAGGGGCCGGATTGGCCCGTCCCGATGATGATCGCGTCGAACTTTTCCGCCATGGATGCTTCCCCTTCGCTGGAGGCCTTATGCCAAAAGTCACTGATCCCGTCTCGACCCCGGCGCGCAGGGCCTCGATCATCCGGTGGGCGCGCAGGATTCAGGCGCGGATCCGGCGGCCCCGGACTTCAGGGTCAGACCGTCCGTGTCCCTCAGCCGAGCTTGGGCTCGGTCTTCGCCACGCTCTCGCGGCCCTTCATGCTCTCCCACCAGCGGTGCAGGCCCGGCTTGTCCGCGAGGATCGGGACGCTCTCAGGCGTCGCCGTGAAATAGGCGAAGATCGGGGCCAGATGCAGGTCGGCCAGGCTCAAGCTCTCGCCGGCCAGGAACGCCTGATCGCCGAGCAGCTGTTCCAGCGTGCCCATGGAATTGCGCACCGCCGGCAGCGCGGCCTCGATCGCCGCTTCGTCGGGCGTGCCGCCCATCAGCGGCGCAACCAGGCGCTGGATGACCAGCTGCCCGACCGTCGGGGCGTAGGTATAGCTGTCGAGGACACTGATGATCTGCGTCATGCGCGCGCGCCGGCGCGGGTCCTCGGGCTGCAGGGCGGGTCCCTCGAAGGCCTCGTCGACGTAGCGCTCGATCGCGCAGGTCTCGTACAGCCGGAAGCCGTCGTGCTCGAAGGCCGGGACCTTGCCGAAGGGCTGGCGCGCGCGCTGGTCCTCGGGCATGCCCTGCAGGAAGTCGACCTCGACGTGCTGATAGCCCACGCCCTTTTCCTCGAGCGCGAGCCGCGCGGAGCGGGTGTAGGTGCTGTAGCCGGGGCCGTAGAGAATCGGATCTGCCATGTGAGCCTCCTTCCAGTTCCGTCGAGCCTACAACCGTCGGTTTGAAGAGTCCATTGCGGCCGGCGTGAGGGCCCTCGCGGCCATGACCGAACGACGGTTCGTACTCGGGGCGCCTGCATCCGAATCCCGCCCATGACCGAGGGCCGTGACGAAGCCACATGCAAGCCGCAGCTTGGGCCGAACCGAACCTTCGGCAACTGTTCCGCGAGTTCCGCTTGACCACTGCGTCTCCCGATGCAACGCTGATTTCGATGTCATAGGATTTGGGAGGCTCTCATGGACCGACGACGCTTTATTTTCGGCGCTGCAGGTACGATTGCCTGTCCGCTCTGTGCTCGTTTGGTCGGACGGCCGGCTTTGGCGGCGGGCGACAAGCCGCATTGGTCGTATGAAGGGGCCACCGCACCTGCTGCTTGGGGCAAACTGGACGACTCCTACGCGGCTTGCGGCATGGGCACCCAGCAATCGC
>CAMYMY010000285.1 GCA_947259625.1 uncultured Kiloniellales bacterium
TGGGATGGGCGGCGTGGGCCTCGTAGAGCGCCTCCGGCGTGCGGGTGATGTCCGTGTCGTTCATCTGGACGTCGGCCGCCACCGCGTCGGCGTCGAACACGATGAAGCGCTCGTTCTCCGCGGTCCAGGGCTGCCATTCCACGGGCTGGTCCTGCTTTTTCGTGATCTTGCCCCGCGGGTGGTGGATGAACTCGGCCAGATAGGACTTGGCCGCAAGCGACAGCGCCTGGCGTCCCGGGAGGTTCTCGTCGGTGTACTCGTAGCGGTCGACCGAATCGCCGTCGGCCAGGCCGAAGAACTTCTGATAGAAGAAGTTGGACTCGGCGACATGGATCGCGCCCTTGTAGAACACCCAGGCGTCCTCGGAGGGGATCCCGTAGACCTTCGCCGGGTCCGATCCCCAGTCGAAGCGGTAGACGTAGATGTCGACCTTTTGGTTGGCGGCCGCCTTGGCCAGGTTCCGGGCCGAGAGCTGGGCGCCGATGTAGGTGTCGACCTCGTCGATTAGCTCGGTCGAGAAGGTGTAGTTGGCCTTGAAGGCCTCGGCCGTCGCGCCGAACTGGCTGTAGAACTCGGCGAGGTAGCCGTAGGCCGGGTTGGTGTTCTCGACGGCCTCGGTGACCAGCTCGTCCAGGGACTTATTCTGCTGGAAATTGAACGGCCAGGCGGCGTTCCACAGGTTGTTCTCGTTCTTGGTCGTGCCGACGATGACCGGCTTGGGAAAGACCTTGCCTTCCGAGAAGTCCGCGAAGTCCAGATCGTCCGGCAGGACATAGCCGTCGCCGATGCAGTAGACGAACTCCGGCCGGTCTTGCGAGAACTGGACGATCGGCGGCGGGATGAAGTCCGATCCCGAGACGATGTCGTCGCGGTAGAAATCGCCCCAGTTGATCGAGCCCCAATAGGCGTTGCGGTAGACGTCGGTGATCTGCTTCGCAGTCTTGCCGTAGAAATAGTCGCGGATGTCCTGGTCGCTCATGCTGCTCTCGACCAGCGCCTTGGCGGCGGCGGTGTCGGCCGCGGTGCCGTCGGCGACCAGCAGGTTGTAGAGCACCTGCTTCGAGGACTTGAAGGCCGCGCTGACCGGCCGGATGCCCGGAAAGTTGCTCTCCAGGATCGCCTTCTGGAACAGGTCCTTGGCGAGGGGCGTGTGCATCAGATAGGACACGTTCTGCGCCCCGGCCGAGGCGCCGGCGATCGTGACGTTCTTGGGGTCGCCACCGAAGGCTCCGATGTTGTCCCGCACCCACTTGAGCGCCTGGATCTGGTCGAGCGTGCCGAAGTTGCCCGAATCGTCCCGCTTATCGCCGCTCATGAGGGCGGGATGCGAGAACCAGCCCATCGCGCCCAGCCGGTAGTTGATGGTGACCACGACGGCGTCGTAGGCATGCGCCACGGTGTACCAGGAGCCTTCGCCGGAGCCGCCGGTATTGCTGCCGCCGTGGATATAGAAGAAGACCGGGAGGTTCTTCTTCGCGCTGTCGGGGCGCCAGATGTTGAGGTAGAGGCAGTCCTCCTGCCCGGTGCCGCCGCCGCGCGGCTGAAAGCACCGGCTGCCGTAGTCGCCGGCGTCCCGGACGCCCGCCCAGGCCTGCGGCTCCCGGGGCGCCTCCCAGCGCGCGGCGCCGACCGGCGGGGCGGCATAGGGTATGCCCATCCAGACCACCGTGTCGAAGCCCACGACGACGCGGCCCTCGACCGCGCCGTACCTGGTCTCGACGACCGTATCAAAAGTGTCCTTGGCCATTGCGGCCGTGGCGGCCGTGCCCACACAGAAGAACATGATCGCCGCGAGGGCGATGCGGCGGTTGGATTTCATGGTGCCCTCCCCCGAGTAGTCCACAACGCCGCGAAGGCCGTGCCGGAGTGCCCGGCGCGCGGTGGCCGACGGCCTTGCGACCTGCCTGGCGCGAAAGTCCCCAGACGATCGCCGACCGTGGGCATCAGCGTAGCCATTCGGGCTCCCGCCCGCAATATCGGGCCCGCTGTGGGGGCGGATGAGGCCGCCGCTGAGATGCTTGCCGGCGGATATCCGCTATGGAGGCGGACATAGGGTTCATTTTTCGACAAATTACAATTATAAGTCGCCATATTGTAGACATATTCCTCTATTATTAGAATCATGGCGGACGGTGGTGTTTGGGTCTGAGCAAGAAAGGGGGCGCGGAACCAGAAACTAGAAGGACCCAAGTAGGCGAGGTGATCCACAGTGTGACTGCATTAGGCGCGGATTGCAGCCAGGAAGGGCAGTTATGAGCGATCATCAGGAAGGAAGTTCCGCTCCGAAGCTGAACGGGAAGGCATCCTCTGCCTACGGCCCCTTTCCTCCCCAAACCGGCTCGGCGTGGGAACTCCGGCGCCGAAATCCGGATTGTCATCGGGACCGGCAAGTGCCGCGCAACAAGCGGCTTGCAACAATCTATCCGCCATCATCGGTACGACTTCGCCGGCTCCGACAGTGGCAAGGAGACGCGGAACCGCCTTGCCAAGCAAGGGAGATCTTGGGTGGCGACGTCGCGACCGGAACGGGAGTGAAGCCGGATCTTGGCCCTCTGCGGGCGGGGAGCAACAGCAAGACCACTTCAGGCTATGACGAGATCGAGTCTTGGATAGAAGATCAGATTCAGCAGTTGCGGGAAGGACACATTGCGGTTGCCGTCCCAAAGCAAATGTGGGTCGGCAAATACGCGTCTGTCGAAGTCGGGATCAGCACGACGGGCTTGAGCAAATTGCTTGCTGCTCTTCACACGGACCCAAAGCTGAAGATCCACCAAATTCACGTCGGCCGATTCATGGAGGTTGCGGTAACCGGCGAGCATTTCGAAATCGCGCCGGAAGGGGATGCGGAACGCCTGGTGCTGGACGATGCGCCTACGATTTGGACATTCGCCGTTCAGCCCCAAAAACGAGGCCGCCATGTTCTACACATACAAGCCTTTATTCGCGTCAAACTTCCTGGAAACACGGAGGAGCGGCGCGATCTTCCCGCCATCGACAAGATAGTGCGTGTTAGATCGAGTGTGCCGTATGCCTTGAGCCGTTTCTGGAAAGGCCACTGGAGAAAGCTGCTGGCGGTTGGTTCGGTCCTTGGTGGCCTTGTCGCCTACGTGTTTTCGTTGGACCCGGTGAAGGAACGGATCAACGAAATCCTCATGATGGTCTTTGAGCACATCAAGCCCTTGCTTTGACGTCTTTTGGAGGCCCGAGGGTTCGTTTGGAAACGGCGCTCGATGTGAGACACACCTGAACAGGAGGCTTCCCGTGGCGACATCGATCCTGGCCTCGAGGACATCGTCGCCTTGCTCTTAGTCGCGCATCAGGCGCCGGTGCACCTCGGCGTTCGCCTTGGCCGCGGGGCGCCGATTAACCGATTGCTAAGGCCGGGCGGCCAGACTGGCGCCTCTTGCCGCCGCGGGCGGGTCTTGGGAAGCGTCCATGGAACATCGTATCGAGCTGGGAGAGATCAGGCTGGGCCGCTGGGGCGGACCCGTCCTGCTTCTGGTCGCGGGCGTGCTGGTCTGCCTGGCCGGCGCCTTTTATGGCGGCGCGGTCGAGACGCTGGGCGTCGAGACCCAGCGCCGGACCTTCACCGGCTTCGCCAGCTCCACGTCGGCCGGCACCTCCTTCGGGGTCAAGTACTTCTACTTCCTCGAGGGCCAGCAGTTCTTCGCCGACTACGAGGTCGAGGTCGAAAGCGGCGCCTTCAAGATCGTCGTGCTCCAGATCTTCGGCCAAGGTCGCAACGCGCCGCACCATCGCCACGTGGTGACCGAGGACGGCGGCGGCGAGGCCGTCTTCACAATCGAGAAGAGCGGCCTTTACTCGATCGACTTCGACGGCACGGTCGTGGGCGGCGACCCGAACACGCGCGGCTACGACGTCAGCTACCGCGTGCGCTGGGGCGTGCGCTAGAGCGGGCCGGCCGCTGCCTGACCGAACAGGCCGGCTAGGCGTCCTCGCGCATCCAGGCCAGGTATTGCTGCCAAGTGCCGTCCGCGGGGCCTTGTCCCGCCGGCCATTATGACGCCATCGCCCGCCCGGGTAGATTCGCTTCGGGTCGCTTGCGGCCGCGCACCCTTGCAGAGAATACCCCTTTCGCGGGGCGTCTGCTTGACCCAAATCAACGACGCGCCGCGCCGCTTGGGCTATGGCTTGCAGTATGCGGTCCCCCCAGGCTAGGGTGGCTGTTCGGCCCGGCGCGCGCAGGCGGCGCGGGCGGCCGGGGATGCGGGCCCTAGGTACTTGCGGCCTGTCCAGGAGAGAGCGTGGACGACGCGGGGCTGCGGGGCGGCGGCTGGTTCGCCCTGCCCATAGATGGGTCCGAACGGAGGGCGAAGATGGCGCAACAAGCAAAACAGACGAGCAAGACGACGCAGGCCGACCTGACCGGGCAACTGGAGCAGATCGCGGCCTTCAACGGCGCCGCGATGGACATGATCTCGCGGGCCGGCCAGGCCTATTTCAACAGCGTGACCGCCTTGAACGAGGAACTGATGCGCTTCCTGGCGCTGCGCCTGCAGCACGACGCCGAGTTCGGCCAGACGCTGACCAAGTGCGAGGACTGGTCGGCCGCGGCCGAGCTGCAGCAGGGTTGGGTCCGCGAGGCGGGCGAGGAGTACTTCGCCGAGGCCGGCAAGCTGTTCGAGCTCGCCTCCAAGGCGACGATCGAAGGCTGGAAGCCGGTCCAGGAGCGCGCGAGCCAGGCCCTCGACGACCTGCAGAAGGCGGCGCCCTAGCGCCCGGGGGCAATCGCGCGCGGCTTTCCCCTCTCCCGTCGGGAGAGGGAAGCGAGGCGAAGCCGAGTGGGTGAGGGCGATTTGTTTCGCGCAACTGCCCCGACCGTCCGCGTGCGGAGGCCTTCGGACGAACCAACAGGCCCACACCCTCCCACGCGCCTGGGCGCGTGGGCCCCTCCCTCTCCCGACGGGCGAGGGTCTCTTGGCCGGGCCATGGAGGTGAGCGATGGTCACCGGAACAAAGACGGGCGTGGCCCGCCGCAGAGTGTCGAAGCGGCGGACAGCCGAGATCAAGCGTTTTCCGCCGGCTGCGGCCGGCGCCCCTCCACCCGCCGCCGAGCGGGCTGGAATCGGACACGCCGGGGCGGACGCGATCGGGCCGAC
>CAMYMY010000286.1 GCA_947259625.1 uncultured Kiloniellales bacterium
CCACAAACGATCAACGGCATGTTGAGCGTGCGGTTCTCTAGCCGGGTGCCTAGCTCTCTGAATAACGCACGGGCGTAATTTCGGGGGCTGGCAGCATAGGAAGAGTGTACTGCTACGAGTGTGAATGACTGTAGGTTGGGCATGGCGGGGTCGACGACCGCAGTGATCTCGAACGTAGCGCAAGCGGCACTCCTTCTTCCTCGACCAGGTACTGTTATCGGATCCCATTGGACCATCCGCAATGGTACCTCGTGGAATGTGAAGATTGCCGCTTCTCTATTGCTGATCTCAATTGGTTTGGCTTGCGAAGAACTGATGAGATTGCTTAGCCTGTCGGCCAAAACGCGGCCGGTTCTTATTGTCGGTTCAATAAGCACGAATACATCCGCGTCCCAAACGATATCGCGCAACCATGCATAGACTGGTCTTGTCTCTCCGCCCGGCGCTCTGTAGGTTTCGACCGCCTCATTGCCGCTCGCGGCCAATTTCTTGAAGCTAAATCGGTCCATTAGTTGACGTTCGGCGAATGCCCTATTCAGCAACTTGGAAAGGCTGAATGTCGTGATATTCCAGCAGACGATTCTCATGTTCCGATCCTCGCGCTTGAGCCATCCCACGCGCCCAACGTCCTCGGCACTAATCCCGCTCGCTTAATCGTCCCCTCTCTTCCCCCGTTTTTTTCTGGCTGACCGGCGCTCCGCCTCCGGCTTCTGCGTCTCTTCCCTCTTCCGCTCCGCTTTCTTGCCGGCGCGCTCCGGCTTCCGCTTCGCCGGCTTCTTTTCCTTCTCCGGCTTCCCGCCGGCGCCCTTGGCCTTTTCCTCGGCCTGCTTCGCCTCCTCCAGCTCGGCGCGGGCGGCGGCGATCCGCGGGTCGTGTTTCCACGGGCCCCGATAGACGCCGGCGTTCAGGGCCTCGAGCTGCTCCTGCGCGATCTCCAGCTCGGTGATCGCGGCCATCTTCTCGCCCTCCAGCGCGCTGATCCGGCCTTCCAGCTCGCCGATCTCGGTGCCGCGCCAGGTCGCCTCGCTGCGCACCTTCTCCCACTCTTCCTGCTTGTCGATCTCGGGGATGCGCGCGTACCAGTCCTTCCACTCGTCGATCTCGCGCTTGCGCCGCTTGGCCTGGTCCTTGGCCGCGCGGATCTTCGACCGCACGGCTTCGATCCGCTCCTGCTGCGCGGCGATGCTCTGCTCGACGCCGGATCGGTCGGGCGGGTGCTCGGTATGTTCGCGCTTGACCCGCGCCTCGAGGTCGCGGACCACCCGCCGCATGAGCTTCGACTGCTCCTTGGCCGCCTTGAGTTTGGATTGGCGCCGCTCGTCCTGTCCCGACGAAGGCTCCTGCCGGCCCTTTTCGCCCTTCTGCGCCACGGGACGAGATCCCCTCTCGTTGTGCCGCCCACCGCCGCGATCGATATTCACCGTCATGATATCTCAATTCGGTTGAACATGATTGATCTATCTCAATCGCGGGGATTTCGCGGTATCCTTCGGCATGCGACGCCCGGCCTTTTCCCGCGGCCGCTTTGGGCTATGATGGCGGGCGAGACGCGATCCGCGACAGACCGAGGAGCAAGTCATGTCGGCAGCTGAAAGCGCGGCCGCCGCCGCGCCCGCCCCCGCCCCCGCCAAGGCCGCCTTCGCCTGGGACGATCCGCTGCTGCTCGACGAGCAGCTTTCCGAGGACGAGCGCATGGTGCGCGACGCCGCGCGCGACTATTGCCAGGACAAGCTGATGCCGCGGATCCTCGAGGCCAACCGCCACGAGCGCTTCGACCGCGAGATCATGACCGAGATGGGCGCGCTCGGCTTCCTCGGCGCGACCCTGCCCGAGGACTACGGCTGCGCCGGGGTCAACTACGTGTGCTACGGCCTGATCGCGCGCGAGGTCGAGCGGGTCGACAGCGGCTACCGCTCGGCGATGAGCGTGCAGTCGAGCCTGGTCATGCACCCGATCCACGCCTACGGCACCGAGGAGCAGCGCCGCAAGTACCTGCCCCGGCTGGCCAGCGGCGAGATCGTCGGCTGCTTCGGCCTGACCGAGCCGGACCACGGCTCCGACCCCGGCGGCATGAAGACCCGCGCCCGCAAGGTCGACGGCGGCTACCGCCTGAGCGGCGCCAAGATGTGGATCACGAATTCGCCGATCGCCGACGTCTTCGTGGTCTGGGCCAAGAGCGACCCCGACGACAGGATCCGCGGTTTCGTCCTGGAAAAGGGCATGGAGGGGCTCTCGGCGCCCAAGATCGAGGGCAAGTTCTCCTTGCGCGCCTCGATCACCGGCGAGATCGTCCTGGACGACGTCTTCGTCCCCGAGGAGAACCTGCTGCCCAACGTCGCCGGCCTCAAGGGGCCCTTCGGCTGCCTCAACCGGGCGCGCTACGGCATCGCCTGGGGGGCGCTGGGCGCGGCCGAGTTCTGCTGGCACGCGGCGCGCCAGTATACCCTCGACCGCAAGCAGTTCGGCCGGCCGCTGGCCGCCAACCAGCTGATCCAGAAGAAGCTGGCCGACATGCAGACCGAGATCACCTTGGGCCTGCAGACCTGCCTGCGCGTGGGCCGCCTGTTCGACGAGGGCAAGGTGGCGCCAGAGGCGATCTCGCTGGCCAAGCGCAACTCCTGCGGCAAGGCGCTCGACATCGCGCGCACGGCCCGCGACATGCACGGCGGCAACGGCGTGGCCGACGAGTACCACGTCATCCGCCACGTCATGAACCTGGAGGCGGTCAACACCTACGAGGGCACCCACGACATCCACGCGCTGATCCTCGGCCGCGCCCAGACCGGCATCCAGGCGTTCAGTTAGAATGTTCGGCTGGAATGTTCGGCGTTGACCTTTAGGCAGCAGAAAGGCCCGCTCGGCGCTGGATCAGCATCCGGGCGAGCCTGACGGATAGCGGTCTTGCGTCGTCGCCGCGGCTCAGGCGGCGGAGCTGAGATTCCCGTAGCGCTGCGGCGTGGACCAGAACTGGCCGAGCTGACGCAGGATGTTGTTCGTCTCGCCCAGCGACTCGCGCGACAGCTGGGTGTCGTCGAGCTTTGCGGACTGGGCCTGGAACAGCGCGTCGAGCCGGCGCGAGATCTCCAGCCCCTTCTCCGCGGCGCGCACGTGGAACGAGCGGCGGTCGTGCGGCGAGCGCTCCTGGATCAGGTAGCCGTTCTCCACCATCTTCTTGACGTTGTACGAGACGTTGGAGCCGAGGTAGTAGCCGCGCTGGGTCAACTCGCCCACGGTCAGCTCTTCCTCGCCGATGTTGAATAGGATCAGAGCCTGGACGTTGTTCAGATCGCGAACGCCGACACGGTCCAGTTCGGACTTGACGACCTCGAGGCACTGACGGTGCAGGCGCTCGATGAGCGAGATTGTCTCTAGATAAGCGGCTTTCACAGCGGACCCCCACAACTTATGATAGTACAAAAATCTGTGCGGCCCGCATCATACCGGCCAGGAGGTTAATGACCGCTTAAGCTTGCTAAATTTGCCCGTAATACTCTGAAAAAGCATTACTCGCCACGGATCAACTTTACGATCGCCGAGTAGTCCAGGGCGCCGTTGCCGGCATTGACGAAGACCGTGTAGAGCGCGGTGGCCGCGGCGCCGAGCGGCGTGGCGGCGCCGGCCTGGCTGGCCGCGGTCTGGGACAGCTTCAGGTCCTTGTGCATCATGGCCGCGGCAAAGCCGGGGCGGTAGTCCCTATTGGCGGCCGAGGTCTCGACGACGCCCGGTACCGGGTTATGGTTGAGCATCGCCCAGCAGGCGCCCGAGGAGACCGAGCTGATCTCGAACAGCGTCTTCGGGTCCAGCCCCAGCTTCTCGCCCAGGGTGAAGGCCTCGGCGCAGGCCAGCATGGAGATGCCGAGGATCATGTTGTTGCAGACCTTGGCCGCCTGGCCGTTGCCGGGTCCGCCGGCATGGACGATGTTTCTCCCCATGACCTCGAGCAGCGGCCTGGCCCTGGCGAAGGCCGCATCGGGCCCTCCGCACATGAAGGTGAGCGTCGCGGCCTCGGCGCCCGCCACGCCGCCGGAGACCGGGGCATCCAGCATCCGGTGGCCGGCCGCGGCAGCCGCCTCGTGCACCTCGCGGGCGCTGGCGACGTCGATGGTCGAGCTGTCGATCAGCAAGCTGTCCGGCCCGGCCGCGGCGATCAGGCCGCCCTCGCCGCCGGCCTCGCCCAGGTAGGCCGCACGCACCTGCTCGCCGGCCGCAGCCCTGCGCACCGCATCGCGCAGCGTTTCCTGGACTGCCGGATCGTGGTTCCACCAGTAACAGTCCCAAAACGGCTTGCCGATGACATCCTCGCGCGCAAGGCCGGCTGCCCGGAGCGCCGGCTCATTGGCGTCCGTCAGGATTCCCGATGGTGTCAGCGCACCCACGAATGCAACGACATTGTCGAGAACATAGCGAAGCCGATCATCGATCTGGCTGCCAGCACCGGGTTCGCAGACCCCCGATATATCACTCTGAATGCTCATGCCCTTCCTTACCGCCAACGTTCTGAAGCGATAATTTAAGGTAGGCCGCATAGAGCGACAAGTTGATAAATGAGGCGGTATTCTACCCGGCTTTTCGGAGTTTCCCGGTAAACCAGTCTGCGGCGAGGTCCGCCACTTGTTCCAGTGCGCCCGGTTCTTCGAACAGATGCGTCGCACCGGGCACGATCTCCAGGTGCTTCTCGCAGGTCAGCTTTTCCAGTGCCGACAGGTTGAGCTCAAGCACCTGATGGTCCGCACCACCGACGATCAGCAGGGAAGGGCACCGCACATGGGCGAGCGCGGGGCCGGCGAGATCCGGCCGCCCGCCGCGCGAAACGACGGCTGCGACCTTGATCGGCGCGCGCGCCGCCGTTACCAGTGCCGCCGCGGCGCCCGTGCTTGATCCGAATAGGCCTATCGGCAAGGTGTTCAGAAGGTCCACGCTTCCAATCCAGTCGATCGCCTCGATCATCCGCTTGGCGAGAAGTTCGATATCGAAGACATTGGTTCTGTCGGCTGCTTCGTCTTCGCTCAACAGATCGAACAGCAAGGTCGCCAAGCCTCTGGCCTCAAGCCTGTCAGCTACAAAGCGGTTGCGCGAGCTGAACCGGCTGCTGCCTGCGCCGTGGGCGAACAGGACAAG
>CAMYMY010000287.1:0-3575 GCA_947259625.1 uncultured Kiloniellales bacterium
GTTGTGGGAGAATCGTTACAACGTTTGGCTTTCAGATGTGCCCGCGGAGCGAGTCGGTTGGAGCAGCGTCGTGGGCGATCCCGAAACGGGCAACGTTTATGCTCTGGGCTCCTGCGATATCTTCTTGTGCATCAACGGTGAAACAGGTGAAACCCTTTGGAGCATCCCGCTACATGAGCAGTTCGGCATGCTCAGCACCTACGGTGGCCGTACGAATTTCCCGGTGGTCCATGAAGACCTGGTGATCATCAGCGGGATCATCATCAACTGGGGGGATGCGGCCAAGCCCAACCATCGGCTAATCGCAATGGACAAGAAAACGGGCGAAGTCGTCTGGTTCAGCGGAACACGTGATTTGCCCTACGACACCACCTACTCCGCCCCGAGTCTGGTCACGATCGATGGCCAACGACAATTGATCATTGGCTCCGGCGACGGGGCGATTTGGGGATTCCAGCCGCGAACCGGAAAACCTCTCTGGAATCACCCTCTGTCGCGCCGCGGAATCTATGCGACACCGCTGGTCGTGGGGAACAAGGTCTTCGCGGGCCACAGCGAGGAGAACGTCGCGCCCTACAACAACTTGATGGGTGCGATGGCCGCGCTTGAGATCTCGGGCACCGGCGAGCAGACCAAGGTCAAAGAGCTTTGGAAGCAAATGGAGGTCGTCGTCGGCTACAGCGAACCCGTATTGATTGGCAATCGGCTCTACGTCGTCGACGACCGTTGCAAGATGTGGATCTTCGATGCGGACACGGGCGAACCCATCGTGGAACAACAGAAATTCGTGGGCAGCCGGCAGCGTTCCGCCTTACTGCACGCCGACGGAAAGATTTACGTATTGACCGAGAACGGCCGCTGGGCCGTGGTCGCGCCCACCGACGACGGATTCGAGGTTCTCAACCAGGGACGCGTTCGTAACACCGGCTTTGCTGGTTCACCGATCGTTGCCGACGGGCGACTCTATTTCCCCAGCACGACCGCGCTCTACTGCGTCGCGACCGAAGGAAGCACGCAAACACCTGTTGTCATGGCCGAGTCGATGGGTGATGAAACACCCGTTTCGAAGAACCCTGATGTTGCCCAAGTCCAGATCGTCCCAGCGGAAGCCCTGGTGAAACCGGGCGAACAGATCGAGCTCGCTGCCCACGTCTTCAACGTCTTGGGGCAAAAGTTGGATGATCCGACCCAAGTCAGCTACGAGGTCGAAGGTCCGGGGACGGTCGAAGGGTCGACATTTACCGCATCCGCCGATGCCGCACACACGGGCGCGACGATCACGGCGCGGGTGGGCGACATCACCGGTACCGCCCGAGTCCGGATTGTTCCGGACCTGCCTTGGAAGTTCACATTTGACGATTTAAAGGACCCTCCGCTCTCTTGGGTCGGGGCTCGATACCGTCACGTCATTCGCGAAATCGATGGCTCGCCCGCACTTACCAAAATCACCACCATTCCCAAAGGCGCGCGTAGTCGCGCCTGGATGGGACAGAGTGACCTTCGAGAATACACCATCAGCGCAGATGTTCGTGGGGCACGGATGGGTGACAAACTTCCCGACATCGGCTTGACCGCTCACGGCTACGTGCTGGATCTGATGGGTGAAAACCAGCAACTCCAGCTTCGTACCTGGTCCGCCCAGCACCGAATCTTACTTGGAAACGAAGATTCAACTGTTGCACTTCCCTGGAAAGAGGACACATGGTACCGAATGAAGTTCCGTATCGACATTGAAAGCGAACCACCGGCGGCTGTTGCATTGCTGCGGGGCAAAGTTTGGCCCAAGGGCGAACCCGAGCCCAAAGAATGGACCGTTTCGGCACGAGATGAATCGCCCAATCTGGCGGCGAGTCCGGGCCTTTACGGGAATGCCAAAGACGCTGAACTTTATCTCGACAACGTCGAAGTCACTGTGAACTCCGACGAACCGTGAGTCTCGTCGATCAATCGCCTCATCCTATTTTTGCCGAGCCACAGCCTCGATCTTGCGAGTTTGGCTCTTAACCCTCCCATAACCCTCCCATAACCTTGCAAATTACTAACTAGCCATGCGTAAAAATGAAGTCTCCGTTTGGATGTTGCTGCTTGGTGCGTCGATGCTGGGTAGCATCACGGCCATCACACTTGGTGGTTGCAAACCACCGGCGGCTCGTAACGTCGATATTTCCACCGGCGAGTACGTCTCGGCGACCAATGTCACGGCCGGCTCAAGCAACCTGACCGGTTCGAGCAACATCACGGCGCTTGCCGGCAATATCACGGCAGCGTCGAGCAATATCACGGCCAGCTCACCCGCCACAGCGGTCGAGACGCCGATACCCGCCGAGCGAGTACCCGCCGAGCGAATCAAACGGTCCGCGGCGAAACCGGCGCCAACCGATGCTGCTAGCGAAGCGATCGCGCCCGACCAGGTCATGCAGGCCGGCGGCGATTGGCCTCAGTGGGGCGGCACGCGTGAAAAGAACAATGTGCCGGGCGCAAAAAACCTGCCACTCGAATGGAACATCGGAAAATTCGATCGTCGTACCGGAGACTGGGACAACAGTAAAGCAGAAAACATTCGCTGGTACTCCAAGCTCGGCAGCCAGACTTACGGCAATCCGGTTGTCGCCGACGGCCGTGTTTTCGTCGGCACGAACAACGGCGCCGGACACTTGACCCGATATCCGTCGAAAGTCGACTTGGGGTGCCTGCTGGCCTTCGATGAAAAGACGGGTGACTTTCTGTGGCAGCACAGCAGCGAAAAACTGATCACCGGTCGCGTGCATGATTGGCCGCTGCAAGGCATTTGTTGCGCGCCGCTGGTGGAGGGCGATCGGCTCTGGTTCGTGACCAGCCGAGGCGAAGTTCGCTGCCTGGACACCCAAGGCTTTCACGATGATGAAGACGACGGAGACGTGAAAGACGAGCCCGCCTTTATCGCCGAAATCATGAATGCGGGACCCTCCGCTGAGGATCACGCCGCCCCCCGAGGCCAGATCGACCAGGACGTAATGCGGGTGGGGCCGGTCGAAGGGATCCGCAGTGCCGGGCAGGTGCTCGAGGACCAGCTCCATGCAGACGCGATTCAGGTACTCGAAGCTGGTGACGGCATCGCCGGTCCGGTCCCGGAAGCGCGCGAGCAGCCTGGTGGCCGAGGCCGGATCGGCGACGGCCACCAAGGCGGTGCAGTTCTCGCTCGGTTGCGGAAAGAGCTTGAGGACCGCGGCGGTGATGATGCCCAGGGTCCCCTCCGCGCCCAGGAAGAGCTGCTTCAGGTCGTATCCCCGATTGTCCTTGCGCAAGCGGCGCAGGCCGTCCCAGACCGTGCCGTCGGGCAGCACGACCTCGAGCCCCAGCACCAGGTCGCGGGCGTTGCCGTAGCGCAGCACCGTGGTGCCGCCGGCGTTGGTCGACAGGTTGCCGCCGATCTGGCAGCTGCCTTCGGCCGCCAAGCTCAAGGGAAACAGCCGGTCCACGGCGGCGGCGGCCCGCTGGACCTCGGCCAGGATGCAGCCGGCCTCGACCGTGATCGTGAAGTCGAGCGGGTCGACCTCGCGCACCCGGTTCATGCGTCCGAGCGAGACAAGCAGCTC
>CAMYMY010000287.1:3597-12042 GCA_947259625.1 uncultured Kiloniellales bacterium
CGCGCACCCGGTTCATGCGCCCGAGCGAGACCAGCAGCTCGCCGCCCTCCTCCCCGGGGACCGAGCCGCCGACATAACCGGTGTTGCCGCCCTGCGGCACGATCCCGACCCCGGCCTCGGCGCAGATCCGCACGATCTCGGCCACCTCGCCGGTCGAGGCCGGGCGGAGCACGAGGGGCGTCTTGCCGTGGAACAGCTCGCGCGCGTCGACCAGGTAAGGCGTCTTCTCGGCCTCCGCGGCGATCCAGCCCTTGGGGCCGACGGCCGCCTTCAGGGCCTCGATCACGCGCTCCGGGACCGCCTTGGCTGGCATTGGACAGCCCTCACCAATAGGCCATGGCGTCCTGGAACAGCCCGGACAGCGCCTCTCGGCTGATGTCCCGAGGGGCGTTCTCGAACAGGCGGCGCTGCGGATAGGCGCCCTCGGTCAGCGCCGGGATGTCGTCCGCGCCGTAGCCCACGCCCGCCAGGCCGTTCGGGATCTCGGTCGCTTTCATGAGCGAGACGATCTGGCCGGACAACACTTCCGCGGCGTCGTCCTCGCCCGCGTCTCGGATGTCCGCGCCCAGCCATTCGGCCCCCTCCAAATGCCGTTCCGGGCAGGCCGGCGCGGTGAAGCGGAAGACCGAGGGCGCGTTGACGATGACCGACATGCCGTGCGGCACGATGGGCGCGCCCTGCGGATAACCCTCGGGGCAGAAGTCGCGCACCAGCCCGGAGACCGAGTAGGACATGCCGTGCGGCGCGTGACAGCCGGCGTTGCCGAAGGCGATCCCGGCCAGGGTCGCCGCCCACATGAGCTGCGTGCGACCCTCGTGGTCGTCGGCGTCGCCGACCGCGCGTACGAGGTGCTTGCCGAGAATGGTGAGCGCCTCGCGGCAGCCCAGGTCGCTCCAGGGGTTGGCGCCCTGGCTCATGGGCCGCAGGCTGGGCCGGCCCGGCGCTTTCCTTTGCGAGTAGGGTAATGCGGTATAGGACTCCAGGGCATGGCTCAGCACGTCGAAGGCGCTGGCCGCCAGGACCCGGTTCGGCAAGGTGTAGGTCGTGGTCGGATCGATCAGCGCCTGGGTCGGGCGCAGCCGGCGCGAGACGATGCCGGTCTTGGCCTTCATAGAGAGCAGGTCGAAGATCGCGATGCCTGTGCATTCGCTGCCAGTGCCCGAAGTGGTTGGACAGGCGATATGCGGTTTCAAGGGGCCCGGGATCGCCTGGCCACCGCCGATCGGCGCGTTCACGTAGGTCAGGAAGTCGGCCGGATAGGTCGAATAGAGGTTGGCCGCCTTGCAGGTATCGATGACCGAACCGCCGCCGACCGAGATGAAGCCGCCGAAATCGCCCTCCTGCGCGAAGCGGGTCGCGGCCATGAAGGACTCGTCGGTCGGCTCGACCCGGACTTCGTCGTAGACCGCGACGTCGATGCCGGCGGCCTTCAACGAACTCTCCACCGCGGCCGGGTGCCCCGTTGCCGCGAGGCCCTTGTCGGTCATCAGGGCGATCCGGCGGATGCCGTGGGTCTTTGCATGATCTCCGGCCTCGGCGAGGACGCCGGAACCGAAGGTGATCGCGGAGACGTCGACGGAAAAGGCGTCGTCGCCGCCTTCGCTGGGCGCGAAATAGTGACAGCAGGCCATGTCTGCGTTCCTCCCGTTAGGCCGGTCGCGGAGCCGATCTTATATTAAAGCTCACCGTTAGTGACCTTTGACATAAGCCGAGGTCGACCGCAATTCCCATGACCAGGTTTGTGGGCGGCGGCGTGTTGCGAAATCGGTCATCCCTGTCGCCACTCCCGCTTCGCTCCGAACCTGTCGATCAGGATCGCCCGTCGCGCCCCGCCCCGGCGCAAGATCGTCTCGGCCGCCGAAACCGGCGCCGCGGCAATTGCCGTGGACAGTCCATCCGCGCGCGCCGCCGTTCCGGCCAGCACGGTCACCAGTTGCCACTCGCCGGCCGGCAGAGCCGTCCGGGGATCGAGAACATGCCCGGTCGAGGCCTCTCCCGGTCGATCGCGCCTGAATGTGAGAGCCCCAGGGCTGGTCGTCGCCACCGCCCCGTCGAGCAGGCTTATGGTTTCGACCAAACGGCCGCCCGGTTCGGCGACGCCGATTCGCCAGGGCCGGGGGCCGAACCCGCGAAATTCGCCGACATTGACCAGCAGGCGCCGGAACCCCCTGGCCGCGAGCAGTTCGGCGATGCGGTCCGTCGCAAAGCCCTGGGCAATGCCGTTGAAGGTCAGCGCCATGCCCGACCGCCGAAGCCTCACGACGCCGGGATCGGCCTGGACGTATTGCCAGCCGAGCAGTTCGCGCACCGCCGCCAGTGCCTGGCGATTCGGCCGGCCGCGGGTCCGGGCGAGGAGCGACCAAAGGGGTTGAATCGTCGGGTCGAAGGCACCGTCGCTCGCCCGGTATACAGCGTCGGCCTCGGCCATGAGCGCAAGGACGTCGGGTGGCGGCGCGGACAAGACTCCGTGCTGGTTGAGACGGTTCAGCGCCGAGCTCGGCTCGTAAAGGCTGAACAGCGCTTCGAGCCGTGCAAGTTCCGCCCGTGCCGCCGCAAGCGCGGTCCGGGCCCGGGCGCGGTCGTCGGCCACCAGGGTGATCTCGGCCTCGGCGCCAAGCGCGACGCCCCGCCAGACTTCCCGCGCTTCGGGAACCGCGCCGCCCGTCACAAGCGCCGCGGCCGTTATCTGCAGAACGCGCCGGCGAGAGATCGTCATGGTCTTACCTCGCGCTTCGCCGCGAGGACGAGCGGCACGCATTGCCCTGGATCGTCATGGATCGTCACACAATCGAGGCACTGGAAGCACTCGTCGTAGCGGACCCTGCCATCGCGTTCGATGGCTCCGTAGTTGCAGCGGACCTTACAAAGCTGGCAAGGGCTGCCGCAGTCCGGCCGCCGGGGGATCCAGGCGCGCCTGCGCAACAGCCCGCCCAATGCCATGACCGCCCCCAGCGGGCAGACATAGCGGCAGAACCCCTTGAACAGCCAAAGCCCCAGCACCAGCCAGCCAGCCGCATAGGCCACGAAGTACCACTCGCGCACGAAGTTTACGGTGATCGCCGTCTTGAAGGGCTCGACCTCGACCAGCACATCGGTCAGCGCCGGCGAGACGAGGGCCGCAACGACCAAGACCGACAACACGCCGTATTTCAGCCATTTGAGCCGCCGGTCCAAAGCGTCCGGTACGCGGACCTGACGCAGGCCGAGGATCCTGCCGGCATGGTGCGTGAATTCCTGCAGGGCCCCATAGGGACAAAGCCAGCCGCAGAAGAAACCGCGCCCCCAGACCAGGAACGAGACCAGCACGACCGCCCAGATGAGCAACGAGAAGGGGTCGTAGAGCAGGAACGCGAAACTCTGGCCTTCGATCGCGGCGCGCAGGACGCCCAGGACCGTAACGGTGGAAAGCTGCCCCTGGCCCCATGCCCCTGGCCCCACCAGCCGATGAAGACCGCGACGAAGCCGAGAACCGCAAGGCGGATCGGCGTAAAGCGGCGGAGCCCGGCGAGCCGGTTCATCCCGGCCAGCAACGCGGCAAGAAGTCCCGCCAGAAATACGGTGAGAACACCGAGGTCCGCCCGCCGGGCCAGCAGGCTCTCGACCCAGACCGGGCGCGGCGCTTGGACCTCCGGCGCCACAAAGAAACGCGCATCGGTCGCGTGGACAGTGGTGAAGTCATGGCTGCCGAGCTGCGGCATAAACTGGCCGTGCGCCCGCACGGCGCGGATGGACAGCGCCCACTCCCGTGTCGGATCGAAGCCCAACCGCCGATCGATACGCAGGATCATCCGATGCTCGAAGTCCGGAACGCTGTCGCGCAACTCGACATCCAAATCGGCATCGCGCAGGGCCACCGGGAATCCGTCTTGTTCCGCGAAGATTAGATCGGGGCTCGTATTGCGGACGAAATCCTCCGAGACGAGGCCGCCCCGCCCATCGGCGATCAGCAGGATCGGCTCGTCGTGTCCTGAAATCGCCAGAAAATCTTCGCGGGCCTGCATGGTCTCCGCATCCAGCACGGCACGCGCGATACTCGGCGGGCCGATATCGACGATCCAGACGTCGAGGTAATGGCCATTCGGATCGTCGCGGGCCTCCGGGTCGTCATCCTCCCAGAGGGTTCCGGCGAAGACCTTTTCGACCTCGGCATTGGTGATCAACCGCCGCTGCGCCAAGCCCTGATCGACCAGGTCCTGCCAGTCGAGCGCCTCCTCGTATTCGGGATCGGGATAGGCGGGCGCCGCGGCGGCCAAGCCCTGCATCCGCTCCCGCGCGACCTTCAGGGTCGCGGCCAAGATCGACTCGTGGGCAATGCGCACCGAGGCGGTCGCCTTGGTCACTCCGTCGAGATACACGTGAGCCGAACTCGCCTTGTTCGCCCCGCCATAGGGCACCCCCACCATGATCGAGTCCGTAATCGACAGCCCGCGATACTGGCGCACGAACTCGTGGAACGGCGCCACGCCGAGGCCGGACACGAAGATCGGCTCGTTCTGCTCCAAGATCTCGGCGGCGATGAAGCGGCCGTCGCGGTCGAGGGTTACGAGGACGTTGATCGGCTCGCCCGAAAACCCGGGCAGCGGGGCGAGCGGCTGCGTCTCGAAGATATACCCCCCGGCGACGCCGCTGCGGTCCAGGATCGACCAAACCCCGTCTTCGGTCAGGCGTTCGCCGAGCTCGTAGGGAGGATCGACATGCTGCGCAAGCTCCTCGCCGCCGAGCATCTCGGCTGCTGCTGCGGATGGCGGGAGCCAAGCTGCAAGCCAGGCTACAAGGAGCATCGCGGCCCGGGTCATCTTCTACGGCAGACGACTCTTCATTGTTCCCCGCCCGTCGGGCCGTGCCGGATGAACTCAATAGAAGGGACGAGCAGATCCGCCTGCATTTTCGGCCCCCGCCAGGCTCACCCCCCGGCACTCCCTTCGCTGTCCAGCAAATCGCGCGCATCCTCGTCGCCTTGTTCGGCGGCGCGCTTCAGCCATACAAGCGCCTGCCTCCGATCGTCCTCGTTTTCGGCGTCCCCGAGGAGCTCCGAACCGAGGAGATACTGGGCCACGGAATAACCCAGTTCGGCGGCCTGGAGAATCAATTCACGCGCCTTCGCCTTGTCCGGCTCCGTGCCTATCCCTTCCTCGTAGAAATGCGAAAGGTAGATCATAGCGGCCGGGTTCCGCGCGCCTTCGACACATCGCCTGAAGATCCGATGCGCGGTCTCGTGATCGCCGGTCTTCGAGGCGAAGTAGCCGTACATGCAATAGAGCGGATGGTCCGGTCCCTGGTCCTCGGCGAAGCGCTGGTAGCTGAGTTCACTCGTCTCTTCGGCGCCGGCCGTGCTCGCGACTAGAACCGCCAGACACGCGGCAAAGCAGACTCCCGTGATCCGCATGATCAATCCTCCTGCCGTTGCGCCTCGAACATATTCGAAGGTCCTCGACACTGACCTTTGGGTCGGGTGGGGACAGCCAACTCCAAAGGGGGACTGGGCGCCCAGCCGGGGCGCCCAGCCCGATATCATGCCGCAGGTGGCTCAGTTGCCGGAGGCAAGTCCCTTGGGCAGCTTGAAGACCCAGATCGAGCCGCCCTGGTTCAGGTACTTGACCTTCTTGGCGACTTCGCCGCCCCAGAGCGGGACCGCCCCGCCCCAGCCCGAAGCCACGGCCAGATACTGCTCGCCGTCCATCTCCCAGGTGACCGGCTGGCCGACGATGCCCGAGCCGGTCTGGAACTTCCACAGCACTTTGCCGGTCTCGTCGTCCAAGGCCACCAGGTAGCCCTCCGGCGTGCCGGTGAAGACCAGGCCGCCCGCGGTCGCCATCACGCCGCCCCAGAGCGGCGCGTTGTTCTTGAACTCCCATTTGATCGAGCCGTCGTTCGGGTCGATCGCCTTGAGCGAGCCGATATAGTCCTTGAACAGCGGCTTGATGGTGAAGCCGGCGCCCAGGTAGGCGGCGCCCTTCTTGTAGGAGATCGGCTCGTTCCAGATGTCCATGCCCCATTCGTTGGAGGGTACATAGAACAGCCCCGTCTTGGGGCTGTGCGCCATCGGGTTCCAGTTCTTGCCGCCGAGGAAGGACGGCACGGCGAAGACCATCTTGCCCTTCTTACCTTCCGCCGCCGCGGACGGGTCGCCGGGACGGTTCGCCTCGATATAGACGGGGCGGCCCTTGTCGTCGATCCCTTCGGCCCAGTTGATGTTCTTCACGAAGGGGGTCGCCTGAACGAAAGCGCCGTCCTCGCGGTTCAGTACATAGAAGAAGCCGTTGCGGTCGGCGGTGGCGAAGCGCTTGTTGCCGCTCTTGTCGACGAAGGGAATGACCTCGTTCACGCCGTCGAAATCCCAGCCTTCGCGCGGCGTGGTTTGGAAGTGCCACTTGATCTCGCCGTTCGACGGGTCGAGTCCGATGCGTGAAGCGGCATAGAGATTGTCGCCCGGACGAAGATGGCTGTTCCATGGCGCCGGCTGGCCAGCGCCGAAAACCAGAGTGTCCGTGTCGATGTCGTAGGAGCCGCCAAGCCAGGTGGCGCCGCCGCCGGTCTTCCACAGGTCGCCCGGCCAGGACGCGTTGAGCTTGCCGGTCATGGTCGAGGGCTGGCCCTTGAAGGTACCCATGTGGCCCTCGATCACCGGGCGCTCCCAGACGAGCTCTCCCGACTCGGCGTCCCGGGCCTGCACGGCGCCGACAATGCCGAACTCGCCGCCCGAATTGCCGGTAATCACCAAGCCGTTCACGATGATCGGCGCAGAGGTCAGGGAATAGCCGGCTTTGTAATCGGCGATCTTCTTGCGCCACTTCACCTTGCCGGTCTTGGCGTTCAACGCCACGACCCTGGCATCCAGCGTGCCGAAGTAGACGTTGTCGCCATAGATCGCGGCGCCCCGGTTGATGACGTCGCAGCAAGGCAGGATGCCCTCGGGCAAGCGCGCGTCGTATTGCCAAATCTCCTCGCCGGTCCTCGCGTCTATCGCGAACAGCCGCGAGTAGGAGCCGGTGGCATACATGATGCCGTCATAAATGAGCGGCTGCGTCTCTTGCCCGCGTTGCTTTTCGCCGCCGAACGAAAAAGCCCAGGCGGGAAACACGTTCTGCACGTTGTTTTTGTTGATCGTCTTCAACGGGCTGAAGCGCTGCAGGTGACGGCCCATGCCGTTTGTGACGATTTGGGTGGTGACGGACTGGTCGTTGACCAAATCCTGCTCGGTCACTCCGGCTTGGGCCGTGTGTGCCGCGAGCAGCGCGACCGTGGCCGCGCACAAGAATCTTTTCACTATTTCCTCCCTTTGTGCTTTGAAGCGGTCCCGCCCCAGGACCACTGTCAATAACCCTACTATCAGTGAGCGCCCCGGACAATAGAGATGCGACTTGGACGCTTTCCAGAGCACTGTCGTCCGAGCGATGACCCTTGCGCGAGACTAGGGCCGGTATGCGACGCCCCAGGGGAAACGGCCGACCTTGATCGATTTCACCGGCTTGAGGCCGGCCACATCGATGACCGTGACGTCACCCGACACGCCGTTGGTCGTGAACAAGTACCTTTCGTCGCCGGTAAACGCCATGTGCCACACCCGGTGACCGACCAGCAGGTATTTCTCCACCTCGAAGGTCCTCGCATCGACCACCGCCACACGGTTGGCGGGGCCCAGCGCGACGAAGGCCCGCTTGTCGTCACGGGTGAGGCGGATGCCTACGGGCTGGACCCGATCCGGATGCACCCCCCTCACCTGGAATCCGATCTTGGCGACCTCGGCCTGGGTCGCGGTATCGAAGACCGTGACCGTCCCGCCGATCTCCGCGCTGACCCACAGCTGCTTGCCGTCGTGGGTGAATTCCGCGTGGCGCGGCCGCTGGTCCACCAGGCTGTTGGCGAAGAGGGCGAGTTTCTCCGTGTCGATCCAGTGGGCCATGTTGGTCGTCTCGGAAGTGGTGATGGCGATCTTGCCGTCGGGACTGACGGCCATGCCCTCCGGCTCCACGCCGACGTCGATCTGGGCAACGACGGTGCGGGTCTCGGTGTCGACGACCGTCGTGACCGCGTCGTCCTCGTTCGCTATGTAGAGATGGCGGTCGTTCGGGTGCAGCACGAACTGCTCCGGATCCTCTCCCGAGGGCAGGTCGTACAGGATCTCTCCGGTTTCGGGATTCATCACCTGGACGCTGTCGCTGTCGGACGCACAGATATAGAGGCGGCTGAAATCCCGCGAGAAGGTGATGCCGCGCGGGCGCTCGCCCGTCTGGTAGGTCCGAACGACTTCCAGCGTGGCAACATCGATTACACTGATCGTGTTGTCCTTCTCGTTCGAGACCCAGATCTCGCCGGCCCAGGCTTGGACAGGTGTCGACAACAGCCAGGCCGTCAATATCAGGCGTTTCATCCTTCCTCCTCTTGATCCATCGCTCCGCAGTCCGCTTCGACCCTGAACCTTCCAGTCGTGCCCTAGTCGGCGGT
>CAMYMY010000288.1 GCA_947259625.1 uncultured Kiloniellales bacterium
TAATCGGTAAGCCAGCCCATTCGAGAAGAAACGTCAATCCCGGGAGGAGGGATCGACCTTGTCCATCAGGCGAAGCAGCGCCGGCCACTCGTACTTGCCGGGCGAAAAGTCCTCGTACTGCCGCGCTGCCTTTTCGCGGACCTCCGGCGGCGGCAGGCTGATCTCGCGCCCGGTCGACAGAACCGCGACCTGCACCCGGCAGGCGCGCTCCAGGTAGTGCATGGTCACGAAGGCCTCGCCGATGGTCCTGCCGACCGTCAGCAGGCCGTGGTTGCGCAGGATCAGGGCCGATCCCTCGCCGAGGCGTTCGGCCAGGCGCTCGCGCTCGTCCAGGTCCGTCGAGAGCCCCTCGTAGATGTGGTAACGGACCCGGTCGTGGAACAGGAAGGAGTCCTGGACCATCGGCAGCAGGCCCTCGGCCAGGGCCGAGACGGCGAGGCCGCCCGGTGTGTGCGTGTGCATGACGCACTGGACGTCCGGGCGCCGCCGGTGGATCGCGCTGTGGATGACGAAGCCCGTCGGGTTGGTCTCGCCGCCCTCCAGCACCCGTCCCTCGAGGTCGACCTTGACCAGGTTCGACGCACAGATCTCGTCGTAGCGATAGCCGAGCGGGTTGATCAGGAAGGCGTCTTCGCTGGGGATGCGCGCTGAGATGTGGTTCCAGATCACGTCGTCGTAGCCGAAGTGGGCGGTCAGCCGGTAGCAGGCCGCGAGATCCATCCGGGTCCGCGCCTCCGCGCTCGCCGCGCCCTCCTCCGCAAGCCGTGTCAGCTTTTTCGCCGTCATGTCAGACCGTCTCCTCCTTGGCCATGGACGCAGGCGCCTTTGCCCCGAAGGATCTTCCCCTGATCGCGGCCTGGTCGTCAAAGATCGAATCGGCCGCCGCCACCCTGGGCAACGGGATGCGCAGCGGCAGCGCGGCCTGCCGAGGCACGAGGGTCGGCGCGCCGCGCAGGCGGACTCCGTGTCTTAGAGTCCGATTCGAAATGAAGTGCACGATATCAATGTGTTAACGAAGCCCGCCTTGTCATTGCCGGGCTTGACCCGGCGATCCAGGACAACCTTAGGGGCCGGCAACTCCTGGATGACCGGATCACGTCCGGCCATGACAAGATCTGGCGTGGAGCTGCTAAGACTATGATTTACCTTCGTTCATTTTGGGTCAGGCTCTTACAATCGATCGGCACGAACTTGACCGCACGCGCCAAGATGTCGGCCTGGAAGCGGGCTATGCCACGCGAGGCGGTCGCTTACTTCGGCAACTCGACGGTGATCTTTATGGCCGCGTAGTAACGCGCGAGGTCGTCGATATCCTGGTCGCTCAGCCCCTCGGAGACGACGTTCATCTCCGGATGGGCGCGCCGGCCCGAGCGGTAGCGGCGCAACTGCTCGGCCATGTAGAGCTCGTTCTGGCCGGCCAGGTTCGGCATGTCGGGGCGCTTGCCGAGCCCGTCGATGCCATGGCACACGGCGCAGGCCTTGGCCTTCACGCGGCCCGCCTCGAGGTCGCCCGCCGCCGAAACCGCAGTGGACTGGCCGAGGCACAGCAGCGCAAGGCCAGCACCGCACGCAAGGCGACGCATCGGGTGCCCGCGAAAGGCATGGCCTCGATCGGACATTTCTGCTGTCCCTAATCGGGATTGATCAGTCGGAACGGACGAGGGGGGCGCGTCGCTGCGCCCCCCAAGTCGCCCGGACCGCCGAACGGCTACTCGATGCCCTTGTACGAAATGCGATAGATGGCACCGGCGGTGTCGTCGGACACCAGCAGCGAGCCGTCGAGGTACTGTACGACGTCGACCGGACGTCCGAAGTACTCGCCCGTCTCCTCGTTCAGCCAACCATCGGCGAAGACCTCGGTGTTGGCCACGCCGCCCTCTTCGTTGAGCGAGGTGAACATGATGCGCGCGCCGACCGGCTCGGTACGATTCCACGAGCCGTGCTGAGCGCTGAAGATGCCGCCGCGGTACTTCGCCGGGAGCATCTTGCCGGTGTAGAAGGTCATGCCGAGGTCGGCCGCATGCGCGACCATCTCGACCGCCGGGAAGGTGACGTCGACCGGCGGCTCGGAATCCTTGTACTCGTTGGTCCGCGCCTTGCCGCCGCCGAACCAGGGGAAACCGAAGTGCTGGCCCGGGCCCGTCGAGCGATTGAGCTCGCCCGGCGGAATGTCGTCGCCCATGCCGTCGACCTGGTTGTCGGTGAACCAGAGATCGCCGTTGGCCGGGTTGAACCCGAGCCCCACGGAGTTCCGGATGCCCTTGGCATAGACCTCCCACTCCGAGCCGTTCCAGCGGTTCATCCGCACGATGGCGCCGATTCCCGATTTGTCGTATAGCTCCGACTTCGAGGCCGGGGGCACGTTGTACGGCTGGCCCTGGGTGACGTAGATCTTGTCGTCCGGGCCGATCTCGCAGGTCCGCGCCCCGTGGTTGAAGGACTCTTCCTCGACCGGAATGAGCGGATCCTTGACCACGCCGATGGCCACGTCGGGGCCTTCGTAGAAGAATTCGGCCGCCGGATAGATCAGCAGGCGGTTGTGCTCGGCAACGTAGAGGAACCCGTCCTTGCTGAAGCAGACGCCGTTCGGGACACTCATCGCGACGCTCGGCGCGAAGCGCTTGACCTCGTCGGCGACCCGGTCGCGGTCGCGGTCGGTGACCGCCCAGACGGCCGTCTTGCGCGTGCCGACGAAGACCGTGCCGACGTTGTTGCCGACCGCCATGTGGCGGGCGTCGGGCACCACCGCATAGAGGCTGATCTCGAATCCCGGCGGCAGGTTGACCCGCTCGGTGATGGCCTGCAGGGCCTTGGCCCGCGCGCCGCCCTGATCGACGGCATCGAGCTCGAGCGGCGTCCCGGTGGTCTTCATGTCGAGAAGCTTCTCGATGGTGCCGGCCGAGGCCGGCACTGCTGCTGCAACCAGCAGCAGCAGCGCCGCCGCCGCGACGGCAGTTGGTGCTTTGATGTTCATCCTTTACCTCCCTTGGACGATAGCCGATCTACCTGGGATCCCCCAGACGGCTCGTATTGCTGAGCGGCGACATATATCACAGCAATTCATGGAATGCGACTAGTTTGCATATCTCGCTGTCGCATGACGATTTTCCCGCCGTCGTCGCGCCGGGCCGTGCATCGAGACCCGGTTCCGCGGTCCGTCTCCCGTGAGCCGCTCGGCGCGGCGCTCTGGCGTCAAACGCGGTCTTCTGCCAGTCTCGGCCGAGCGGAAAAGCAGGCCGGAGGACGGCATGGCACGACTTTCGGGCAAGGTGGCGCTCATCACCGGCGCTTCGGGCGGCATCGGCCGGGCCATGACCGCGCTCTTCGCGGCGGAGGGCGCGCAGGTCGTGGCGAGCGACCTGGCGGCGCCGGAGGGCGGGGACGCGGCGCTGGCGCTGGCGCTCGACGTGACGCGCGAGGACGACTGGGCGCGGGCCATGGATACGGTCCTGGACCGCTTCGGCCGGCTCGACGTGCTCGTCAACAACGCGGGCTTGGCGCTTACTAAGAGCCTGGAGGAGACGACGCTGGAGGAGTGGCGAAACATCATGGCCGTCAATCTGGATGGCGCGTTCCTCGGCACGAGGGCCGCGATCGGTGTCATGAAGGACGGCAACGGCGGGGCGATCGTCAACCTCTCGTCGGTCGCCGGGATCGTCGGCGCGCCCATGCTGGCCGCCTACTCGGCCGCCAAGGGGGGCCTCAGGCTGTTCACCAAGTCCGCCGCGCTCTACTGCGCCGAGCGGCACTACGGCATCCGGGTCAACTCGCTACACCCGGGCTTCACCGACACGGCCATGCTGGACGATATCGCCGAAGCATTTGGCGACGCCGAGGCGGTCAAGGGCAAGATCGCGCGGCGCCAGCCGCTCGGGCGCCTGGCGGAGCCGCGGGAGGTCGCCCGCGCCGCGCTCTATCTGGCGAGCGACGAGGCGACCTACATGACCGGCGCCGAGCTGGTCCTAGATGGCGGATTCACGGCCCAATAAAGGGCCCAAACCAAAAATCACCACCAAGACACAGAGACACAAAGTTGGTCGCGAAGCGCCAACCACCGGTTCGCCAAATCGACCCCTTGGTTCTCCGTGCCTTCGTGACTTCGTGGTGAGGTCTTATCGCCCCTCCGGCGGGATGGAATAGGTGGCGGTGACGTGGGCGACGGGGCCCTCGCCTTCCGCGCCCTTGGTAAACAGCGAGACCTCGCCGTAGGCGAGGCGCTTGCCGAGCTTCAGGAGGCGCGCCTCGCCGATCACGTCGGCCGGCTTGGGCCGGCGCAGAAAGTTGCAGGTCAGGTTCGTGGTCACCGCCATCTCGACCCGGCCGATACGCGAGAGCAGCGCAACGTAGATCGCGAAGTCGGCCAGGCCCATGAGCAAGGGACCCGCCACGGTGCCGCCCGGGCGCGCGAAGACCGGCTTGTAGGGCAGGCGCACGCGGCAGGTCCCGGCGCCGATCTCTTCCACCATCATGCCGGTGTCGACGGCAAAGGGCAGCGCGTCCTCGATCAGCTCGTGGATCTCTTCCGGCGTGATCTTCGGCATCGCTCTCCCCGGCGTCTTGGCCTGCGCTCCACCTAATTACCCTTGCGCCGTTCGCCGCGAAAGGCCGAAATGGCGCCAGGGCGGTAGCCGGAAACGAGCGACGGGAGGAACGGCGGGAATGAGCGATCAAGTGAGAGTCGAGAGGGACGGTCCGGTGACCACGGTGATCCTGGATCGGCCCGAGGTGCGAAACGCGGTCGACCCGGCGACTGGCGAGAAGCTGGTCGAGGCCTTTCTCGCGTTCGAGCGGGACGATGAAGCCTCCGTCGCCGTCTTCTTCGGCGACCACGGCGCGTTCTGCGCTGGCGGCGACCTCAAGGCCTTGTCCGGCGATGCGGGCGACACCTGGCTCAACAAGCTGCATTTTCCGGGCGACCCGGAGTCGGTCGTCCCGCCCGGGCCGCTCGGCCCCTCGCGCCTCGAGCTCACCAAGCCGACCATCGCGGCCGTGGCCGGGCCCGCCGTGGCCGGGGGCATGGAGCTGGCGCTCTGGTGCGACGTCCGGATCATGGAGGAGGACGCCTATTTCGGCGTCTACTGCCGGCGCTGGGG
>CAMYMY010000289.1 GCA_947259625.1 uncultured Kiloniellales bacterium
TCGACGGCAAGGGCCTGATCTACCTGATCGACCGCGACGCCGGATTCGATGTCCTGGAATTCACGGCCTGACGGTCATTCCGCGGGGGCCGGCGCCGGCCTGTGCCGCGTGCGGGCCACGCCGACCGTGGCGATCGCCAGCAGCAGGATGGCGGCCAGCAGGAAGAAGACCCAATCTGCATGACCCAGGTCGATCAGCAGCCCGAACAGCACCGGCGTCACCGCGGCGCCGAGGTTGAGCCCGGCGCTGACGAAGGCGAAGACCCGGCCCGTGGCGCCCTTGGGCGTGACCGCCCGCACCATCATGTCGCGCGACGGGCGGACCGATCCCTGCAGCAGCCCGACCGCGGCAAAGACGGCGATCAGCGCCAGCACCGGCAGCTGAGCGTTGCCGACCAGGAAGAACAGCACCGCCGAGCCCGCCATGGCCGCCGCGGCGAGCAGGCCGTGGCGGGCGGTCCGGTCCGCGATCGGGCCGCCCAGCAGAACGCCGGCCGCGCTTGCCATCAGGAAGGCGGTCAGCACCGTGTTGGCCGGGCCGAGGCCGGTGCCCTGGAAGGCGACCAGGGCGGTCACCGAGAAGCTCTGCACGCCGGCCGTCACCATGGCCATGCAGACGAAGAACGCGAACATCGTCAGCACCCCCGGCGTCAGCAGCGGACGGAGGCCGGCCGGGGCTTCGCTCTGCCTGCCGGCTGCGCCGCCCGGCGCCGGCGCATCGTCCTTCAGCAGATGGCCGTAGGCGAGCAGGCCGGCGACCACCGCCAGGGCCGCCAGGCCGGCCAGGCCGAGCGCCCAACGCCAGCCCCAGAGCGAGGACAGCAGGATCATGGTTGCCGGCGCCAGCGTGAAGCCGACGTTGCCGGTGAAGGTGTGCAGGGCGAAGGCGCGGCCGATCCGCTTCGGGTCGACCGAGGCGTTGAGAATCGCATAGTCGGCCGGATGAAAGACGCTGTTGCCGATGCCGGCGACGGCTACCAGGCCCAGCACCAACCAGTATTGGCCGGCGAGACCGATCAGGCCGATGCCCAGGCCGCTCAACAGGAGTCCCGCGAGCAGCACGGGCCGGGCGCCGATCCGGTCGACCAGGATTCCGGCCGGCACCTGGACCAGGCCTGTCGCGACGTTGAACGCCGTCACCAGAAGCCCGAGCGCCGCGTAGCCGACGCCGAACTCCGCCTTCAGGAGCGGAAAGAGCGGCGGCAGGGCGAGCAGGTAGAAGTGGCTCACGGCATGGCCAGAGCCGATCATGCCCATGATCGCGGCGTATCGTTTGCGCTCGGCCGAAACGGCCATGCCGGTTTCTCCGCGCCAGGCTCCCTGCCGGACGGGGGTTTCGCAAAACGCCTATCATGTCCGGACAGCCCGGGCAAACTGCGCAGGCACCGCCAGAGGCGCTGCATCACGGAGGAAACCATGACCGACAAGGACCTGCTGCCGCCGAGCATCGATCCGACGAAGGCGGCGATCGGCATCCGCCGGGTCGCCCTGCTGAACCAGGCCACGACGCGCTCGGCCATGACGGTGCGCGGCCACGAGCTGATCACCGACGAGCCGGAGTCCGACACCGGGCCGACGCCGCTCGAGACGGCGCTGGCCGCGCTCATGGGCTGCGAAGGCGTGATCATCAACCGCTGCGCGAAGGTCATGCGCTTTGCCTACAGCGCGGTCGAGATCGACGGCGAGGGCGAGGTCGACCGGCGCGGCTCGCGCGGCGTGCCCGGGGTGCGGCCCTATTTCAACTGGGTGCGGCTCGAGATTCGGGTGCGCAGCAACGAGAGCCCCGAGCGTTTCGCCAAGCTGATCAAGAACGTCGAGTACCGCTGCCCGGTGATGAACCTGTTCCGCTCGGCCGAGGTCGAGGTCATCACCGACTGGCAGCTGCTCCCTGCCTAATGAAAGGTATCATGCCTAATAAAAGGTGTCAGGAACCTTTTTCGAATGTATTTCATTGCGATTAAAAGATATTTCATGCTACACTTACTTCTGAAAAAGGTTCCTGACACCTTTACTGGAGCGACAGATGGGACGGCCTTTGCGTTCCGCGGCTGGCGGCGTGGTCTATCACGTGCTCAATCGCGCTGCCGGGCGCCGCCGGATCTTCGAACAGCCGGGGGATTACGCCGCCTTCGAAGCGGTGCTCGCCGAGGCCCACCAGCGGACGGCCATGCGGATGCTGGCCTACTGCCTCATGCCCAACCATTGGCACCTGGTGCTGTGGCCGCGCAAGGACGGCGATCTGTCCAGGTTCGTGTCCTGGCTCACCTTGACCCACACTCAGCGCTGGCACGCCCAGCATGGCACCGCGGGAACGGGTCCTCTCTACCAGGGCCGGTTCAAGGCCTTTCCCGTGCAGGCCGACGGGCATTTCCTCACCCTCTGCCGCTATGTCGAGCGCAACGCGCTCCGGGCCGGGCTGGTCGAGCGGGCCGAGGACTGGCCCTGGTGCAGCTTACGGCGGCACACCCTCGGCGGCGCGCCGCAGGAGGCCTGGCTCGGCCCCTGGCCGGTCGAGCGGCCGGCCGATTGGCTCGCCTGGGTCAACCAGCCCCAGACGGGGACCGAGCTCGAGGCGCTGCGGTCCTGCGTGGCACGGGGCCGGCCCTTCGGAGCCGATCCTTGGATCAAGCGCACCGCCCGTCGATTTGGACTGGAAGGCACGCTGCGGCCGCGCGGCCGACCCAAGAAGGAGGTCGATCACGACAAGAGCGGATGACAAAAGGCCTGTCGGGAAAAAAGGTGTCAGGAACCTTTTTACGAGATTTCTCTTTACACATAAGATATTGAAGTACATAATATAATATGGCTTAAAAGGTTCCTGACACCTTTTCCTCCACCCGATTAGCGGCAGCTCTGCAGCGCTACTTGCTGCCTTCCTTCCTGGCCGGGGCCGGGCGCAGGCGGCGGCGCAGCAGGAGCCAGAGCACCAGGCCGCCGCCCAAGAGCAGGGCCCAGGCCCTCCAACCCAGGCTCTCGATGTTGTCGCCCATCACCACGAAGAGAACGGTGAGCGGCAGGATGCCGAGGCCGGTGGTCCAGGCGAAGGTCCACCAGGTCACGCGCGTCAGCCCGGCCGCGTAATTGATCAGGTTGAAGGCGATGACCGGTATGAAGCGGCTGACCAGGAGCACCTGCCAGCCCTCCCGGGCGGCCCAGTCGTCCAGCGCGTGCCAGTCGCGCTTGGCGACGAGGCCCTCGACGAAGGGCCGGCCGAGCACGCGGGCCACGCCGAAGGCCGCGAAAGCCCCCAGCATCGCCCCGCTCCAGGTGATCACCGTGCCCCAGAGCGGGCCGTAGACCATGCCGTTGGCGAAGGTAACCAACTCGGCCGGAAAGGGCACGAAGGAGTGGATCACCATCAGCCCCATCGAGGCGAAGACGCCCCAGGCGCCCCAAGACTGGATGGTCTCCTGGATGGTCTGGATCGTGAGGCCCCGGCCCCAACCGAGCCACAAGGCGGTGGCGACGGCAACCACGCCGAGCCCCAGTAGCGCGACTCCGGCGATTCTGACCGCAACCGCCCCGCGCCGGCGTTCAGTCGCTCCGCCACCAACCATGGCCACTCTCCCCGCCCTCCGCGACCAGGGTGGCGCAGCGCGATCGGTCGATCAAGGGCGATTTCCCAGGCCGCCGCGCCACTTACGAAACGGTGTTCACACCGGCCCGCGTCGATCCGGCAGCCGGCAGAACCCCTGCGCGGGCACGCCCAGCGCGGCGTTGAACTTGCTGGAGAGGTTCTGAAACGCGATCAAGGCGGTCAATTCGACCACCGCGTCGTCGTCGAACCGCGCCTTGACGGCCGCCATCAGGGCGTCGTCGACCTGCCGGTCGCTCAGAGTGACGGCCTCGGCATAGTCGAGCGCGGTGCGCTCGCGCGCATCGAACAGGTCGCTGTCGCGCCAGTGGGCCAGCGCCTCGACGTTCTCGAGGGAGGCGCCGCGCTTCATCAGGGTGGCCGAGTTGATGTCGACGCAGAAGGGACACCAGTTGAGCTGCGAGATGCGCACGGTCAACAGCGAGCGCAGCGCCGGCTCGATCGGCGAGCCCTTGCGGTCGAGCGCGCCATACAGGAGCGCGACCGTCGCGAAGAGCTTGGGCACCCGGGCCCAGAGCCGCGCGGCCTCCAGCTCCTGGCCGTACTTGCGGCGCTGGTTCCAGAAGAACGGCCGCAGGTACCAGGGATAGGCCCTCGGCGAACGGGGCTCTACGTGCATCTGACCGCTCCTCCTGTCCAAAAAAGGTGTCAGACACCTTTTTTCACTTCTAGAGTTCCAGTCCCAGCTTTCGCCCCTCGTAGATCGCGGTGTGGGCGCGGCGCGGGGCGAGGGCGTCACCGATCGTGTGCAGCTCCAGGCCCCAGTCCGCGAGCTCCTCGGCCAGCGTGGTCTCGGCGACGTTTGCGGTGGCGAGCACCAGGGCGTCGGCCGCAATCCGCTCTTCGCCGCCGTCGAGCAGGCTGCGGACCGTGGCGCCGTCGCCGTGCCACTCGGTGACCGCGGACTCGGTCCGCATGGTCACGCCCAGCTGCTTCAGCTTGGCGCGCAGCGGGATGTCGGCGGCGGTGCGCTCGAGCTCCCTGCCGGCCATGGCGTGGGGCGTCACCAGGGTGACCTCGTGGCCCTGCTCGGCCAAGTGCCAGGCGGTGCCGCAGCCGGCCCAGTGGCCGGTGTCGTCGAGCAGGACCACCCGCTTGCCGGGCCGGCCCGCGCGGCCCATGACCTCCTCGACGGACCAGACCTTGCCGCGCTCGATGCCGGGAAGCCGGTCGTTCTGGGGCAGCGCCCGCTGGAAGCCCGTGCCCGACGGCTGCGAACCGGTGGCCAGCACCACGGCGTCGGCCCCGAGGGCCCTGACCTCCTCGGCCTCCAGGGGCGAATTGAAGCGGATCTGGACCTGGAGGCGCTCCAGCTGTCCACGGTACCACTCGATCAGGTCGAGGATCTGGGCGCGGCGCGGCTGCAGGCCAGCTAGGCGGAACTGCCCGCCCAGCTCACCCGAGGCCTCGGCCAGGGTGACCCGGTGGCCGCGCTCGGCGGCAACCCGCGCGGCCTCGAGCCCGGCCAGCCCGCCGCCCACCACCAGGACGTCGCGC
>CAMYMY010000290.1 GCA_947259625.1 uncultured Kiloniellales bacterium
GCGCCGGGCGCCGCCGGCTTGGCCGCCGCGGCGGATTTCGCCACCGGCGCCGGCCCCGCGGCCGCGGCGCCCTTGGCCTCGGCCTTCGCCTCGGCCGGCTCGCGCGGCGTTTCGTCGGGCGAGGCGCCGGCGGTCTCCGGCTCCGGCGCGGTCGGCCCGGGCGCCGCCGTCTTCGGCTCCGGCGCGCCGGCCGCGCGCGGGTCGCCGCCGGCCTCCGCCGCCTTGGCCGCGTCCTTGCGGCCCTCCGTCCCGTTCTGCTTCGCCCCCTTCGCCTTGCCGCTCCCGCCCTTGGATTTCGCTGCCGCCATGACCGCTTCCGCCTTTCTTCGTCTCGCCGCGGGCCCCGAGCGGGCCCGCCTGCAGGTATAAATGCCCCGGATCTTACCGCGATCAACCGGCAACGATCAAAATGTCTCCGCGCGGGTCCTTGACGGGACATCCGGGGCCGGAGGCACGCTAAGTTCTCCTTTTCGCCTTCGGAACCGCCTTCTCGACCTCATAGTTCACGGCCACCATCCAGTCGGCATAGTCCTGGTCTATCTTCTTGAGCGACTGTGTGAGCTCTTGCTTGAACGCCGTTTCGATCGGGCCGCCACGGCCTGGCCAAATGCGGAACTTGATCCGCAGATAGCTCTTTCCGCTCGGTGTCTGGAACCGGCCGACCGCTTCCGACGGCGCGCGGAAGACGCCGGCGAACTGCTCGACGACGGAGTCGGTCACGGCCCTGGCCACCTTCTCCATTTCCGCGGCCCGCTCCGGCTCGGCCGCAAGGGTCACGTCCGCCTGGATCCGGACATAGCCGCGGGGGTAGTTGATGACGTTCGTGATTAACCGGTTGGGTATCAACACCTCGGCGCCCATCGCGTTCTGCAGCACCGTGAATCGCATGCCGACCCGCTGGACGATCCCGACCTGATCGCCGATCTGCACCATGTCGCCGACGTCGAACTGGTCCGTCAGGACAACGGTCAGCCCGGTCACGACGTCCTGTACGATTCCTTGGGAGCCGAACCCGACGGCGAGCCCGACGATCGACGCGCTCGCCAGGTAGGCCGTCAGGGGAATTCCAAGCTCGTTAAGCGCCCACCCCAGGGCGCCGAAGTAGAGGGAAAAGACCAAAAGACTGGTAATCAGGCTGTTGACCGTCCGGGCCTTGCTGAGGGAGCGGTCCATCGTCCGCTCCATGACCCGCACGCTGATGGCTCGGACCAAACGGACGGCCAGATGCGCAACGACCACGACAACGGCGATCAGCGCAAGCCGTTCGAGAGTGCCAAGGCTATCGTGAGGCAGGTCTTGCATGCCGTGCGGTCTGTTCGGTCAAGGGAAGGGCTGGCGCAGTCGCTCTCGTTATACCAGAGGCCATCGACAATGAACTCCGATATTAGTTGGGTTCACCGCCAAACGCGCTCGCGCTTCGCCGATGTTGCGTCGGCTGTTTCGAACGGTTGAGTTCCGGGTGAGTTCCGGGAACAGAATAGCGGTCGCCGGCCGGGGCCCGCGCTCCGACCGTAGGGGCGTCCTTGCCGCTCCTGCCTTGACCTGCATCAAGACCCCGCGCCCCGCAGCGCGCTAAGTGTCTTGCGCTGACAAGGAGCGCCCCCCCGTGTCCCCTCACGGCAAGACGGTTCTGCGCGACCTGGGGGTCGTGCTGCACGTGCCCGGGCTGATGGCGCTGGTCTCGCTGCCGCTGGCCTGGCTCTTCGGCGAGGGCACTGCGGCGGGGCCGCTGCTGATCACGGCCGCGGCCGCGCTGCTGCCGGGCCAGGTGCTCTACTGGAGCTGCCGGCGGGCCCCGGCGATGCGCCTGCGCCACGCCATGGTCACGGTCGTGATCTCGTGGATCGCCGTGCCGCTGATCGGCACCCTGCCGTTCCTGCTGATCGCGGGCGCCCAGCCGGCGGCGAGCGAAACCGTGCTGGTCTTCCGGGATTTCTGGAACGCGCTCTTCGAGGCCATGTCCGGCTTCACCAGCACGGGGCTCACCATGACGCCGCGGCCGAGCGCGCTGCCGCACTGCCTGCAGTGGTGGCGCTCCTTCATGCAGTGGGTCGGCGGGGTCGGCGTCGTCGTGCTCATGCTCTCGGTGTTCCATCCCTCGGGCGACGCCTACCGGCTCTATTTCTCCGAGGCGCGCGAGCAGACGATCGTCCCGGACATCGCCGCCACGGTGCGGACCATCTGGTGGATCTATTTGCTGTACACGGCGCTGGGCATGCTGTTGCTTTGGGCGACCGGCATGGACGGCTGGCAAGCCGTCAACTACGCCATGACCGGCATCGCGACGGGCGGCTTCGGCGTCACCGACAACAGCCTGGCCGACTTCGGCGCGGGTCCGCGTCTCGCCATGGTCCTGATCATGCTGGCCGGCGCGGTCAGCTTCGCGACGCACTACCGGCTGCTGACCCGGGACCGGGTCGCGCTCTTGTGGCGGGACGCGGAGATCCACGCCCTCGTTCTGCTGCTGGTCCTGGGCGCCGGGCTGCTGGCGCTCGAGAACCTCTGGTACGGCAGCGGCGCCACTTGGCTCGACAGCCTGTTCCAGTGGACCTCGGCCCTGGCCACGGCCGGCTTCTCGACGGCGCCGCTGGAGACCTGGAGCCCGACGGCCCTCGTCCTCCTGAGCCTGGCCATGGCTTGCGGCGGGGCGGCCGGCGCCACCACCGGGGGGCTCAAGCTGCGGCGCGTGGTCCGGCTCGCCAGCGGCGCCTTTGCCCGGGTCCGCGGCGTGGCGCTCCATCCCTGGCGGCTGATGGACCACAAGCCGATGGCCGACGCGGCGGTCGAGGCGCATACCGCGCGGACCTTCGAGGCGGCGATCGTCATGGCGGCGCTCTGGGCGGCCGCCGTCTTCGCCGGCACCCTGCTGCTGCTGCACGCCGCAGGCCCCGGCGCTCCGCTCGATCACGTGGTGCTCGAGGTCACCTCGGCGCTCGGCAACGTCGGCCTGACCACCGGGATCACCGGCCCCGGCCTGCACTGGTCCGGCAAGCTCGGCCTGATCGTCGTCATGTGGATGGGGCGGCTCGAGATCGTTCCCGTCCTGGTGCTCGTCGCCGCCCTCGTCATGGCCGCCCGCCACCGCGCCGCCAAATGAGCGGAGGCGGCCCCGGAAACCCGATCGGAGCATTGCCGGGCCGTCACTTCCCGTGCTTGGCCATCCACTCCGCCGCCAGGCGCTTGGCCTTGGCGAGGTCGGCGGGGGTCATGCGCGCAACGAGGACGTCGCGGTTGGTGCCGGCGATCGCGGAGAGCCAGCCAGCCCCCGTCTGCGCCGCCGCGATGTCGTACCACATGTAGGCGAGGACGTTGTCCCGCGCGATGCCGGTGCCGCCGGAATAGGCGTTGCCGAGGGCGTATTGGGCGTCGACGACCCCCTGCTCGGCCGCCTTGACCCACCAGCTGAGCGCCTCGGCGTAGTCGCGGTCCACGCCCTGGCCGTCGCGGTACATGGTGCCGAGGGCGAACTGGGCCTTGGCATCGCCTTGTTCGGCCAGCGTCCGGACCACTGTCGCGTGCTGGTCCGCCCAGACCGGCGCTGCCAGTCCCACCAGCCCCACCAGCAGGGCGAGGGCTATAACGATGTGCCTCATAACAATCTCTCCCCAGTCTGCATCCGGGCCACGGGCGCCAAGCCCAGTCAAAAGTGAAAGCGCTCTATCCGGTTGCTGAAAACGTGCAAAGGCTCACCCTCGCACCTCGTCCCTCGACAAGCTCGGAATGAGGAAGCTCAGTGTGAGAGTGAGCTTTTTCAAGGAGTTGCCCTCATCCTGAGCTTGTCGAAGGACGAGGGCAACGGGCCGCTGCACCCTTTCTCGACAACCTGCCAGCCATCCCGTACCGCCTGGTCTTCGTCGGCCCCCACGACGGTCTTGCTTGGAACAACGAACCTCTATCGCACCACGTAGACGGAACACTTGGCATGGCGGACGACGCGCGCGGCGGTGCTGCCCAGCAGATAATCGGCGACGTTCGGCTTGTGCGATCCGATGACGATCAGGTCGGCGCCGATCTTCTCCGCGTAGGCGAGGATTTCCTGATAGGTGCCGCCGAAGCGGACGGTCGTCGTCACCTTGTCCGCGGCCGCGCCCATGCCGGCAACAAGGGCGGCGAGTTCCTGCTCGGCTTTCTTCGAGGCCATGGCCTCGTAGTTTTCGGCCAGAAACTGCGAGACGATCACCGGACCTGCCTGGATGACGGTCAGGAGCTCCACCTCGGCGTCGTCGCCGGTGGCGAGCTCCGCGGCGATGCGGAGCACTTGGCCGACGTGTTCGCCGTGTTCCAGGTCGATGGGCACGAGTATCTTGCGGGGCATGCGGGGCTCCTCGGTTCCTCTCCGCGCCGGTCAGCCGGACTCGCCGGCGGTGGCGGGGGCGGTCTCGCGACGGCTTGCCACGACCTGCATCAGGACGGCCGGCGCCATGACGGCCAGGGCGGCGAGGTCGCTCTCCCAACTCGGCGCCACCAGCAGCAACCCGCCGACACCCATGAGGAAACGCCAGCCGGCGTCCAGGCGCGCCAGGAAGAACCCGGAGACCGCCGTGGCCATGGCGAATATCCCGAACGCGCAGGTCACGGAGACCTGAATGAACGAGGTCCAGGTGAAATACTCGGGCAGGACGATCAGTATGGTCGGCGCGTAGACGAAGACCATCGGCACCATGAGCTTGCCGATGCCGAGCGTGAAGGCGCTGACGCCGGTGCGGAACGGGTTGGCGCCGGCAATGCCGGCGGCCGCGTAGGCCGAGGCGCAGACCGGCGGCGTGATCTCGGAGATGACGCCGTAGTAGAGCACGAACATGTGCGTCGCCAGCGGCGGCACGCCCAATTGCGCCAGCGCCGGCTGGGCGACCGAGACCAGCATGATGTAGAGCGCCGTGGTCGGCAGGCCGGCCCCCATCAGGATACCGGCGACGGCGATCAGGACCAGCGACAGGAACTGCTGGATGGAGGCCTGCCCGAACACCTCGAGCGGGATCCAGCCGATCACCAGGTAGTGCGTCTCCGCCATGTCGCGGGCGCCGTTGGTGACCATGAAGCCGAGGCGGAAGGCGACGCCGGTCGTGTTGATGACGCCGACCACGATGCCC
>CAMYMY010000291.1 GCA_947259625.1 uncultured Kiloniellales bacterium
CTCGGCCGGAAGGTGCACGACGTGGAGGCGGCCGAGGCGGAGCATATCGACGACGTTTCGATCGAAAAGCTCGGCGGCAGCGAAGGCGGGCCCCGGTAATGGAGTCCTTCTATATCGAGGACTACCTGCCGCTCTTCATGTTCGCCGCATTGGGCATGCTGCTGTTCAGCGGCTATCCCGTGGCCTTCGTCCTGGGCGGCATCGGTCTCGCCTTCGGCTTCATCGGAATGTATTTCGACGTCTTCTCGTTCATTCAGTTCTTCAACATAGCGCCGCGCATCTGGGGCGGCATCTCCGAGAACCTGGTGCTCACCGCGATCCCCATGTTCATCTTCATGGGCACCATGCTGGAGCGCAGCGGCGTGGCCGCCGACCTGTTGCACAGCCTCCAGGTCCTGCTGCGCCGCGTGCCGGGCGGACTGGCCCTCTCCGTGACCCTGATGGGGACCATCATGGCGGCGACCACCGGCATCATCGGCGCCTCTGTCGTGATGATCACGCTGCTGGCCCTGCCGGTCATGGTGCAGCGGAACTACAACGTACCGCTCGCCACGGGCACGATCGCCGCCTCGGGCACCCTGGGCATCCTGATCCCGCCCTCGATCATGCTGGTGATCATGGCCGACCTGCTGGCCCGCTCGGTCGGCAACCTCTTCGTCGCCGCGGTCTTTCCGGGGCTGATCCTGGCCGGGCTCTATGTGCTCTTCATCGTGGTGGTCTGCGGTTTTCGGCCCCGGTTGGCGCCGCCCCTGCCGGCGGACGTCGGGCCGGGGAGCCGCGGCGAGCTGGCTGTCATGGTGCTGCGCAGCTTCGTTCCGCCGATCTTTCTGGTCTTTCTGGTGCTCGGCTCGATCCTGTTCGGTTGGGCGACCCCGACCGAGGCGGCGGGCGTCGGGGCGGCCGGCGCCATCCTGCTCGCGGCCTTCAACCGGAAGTTGAGTTTCTACGTCCTGCGCGAGGTCGCCGAGCGCTCGGCGTTGACCGGCGGCATGCTGTTCGGCATCTTCCTCGGCGCGACCTGTTTTTCCTACGTGTTCCGGGCGCTCGGCGGCGACGACATCGTGATCGGCACGGTCGAGGCCATGGGCCTCGGCTCGTGGGGTCTGCTCCTGGTCCTGATGGGGCTGGTCTTCTTCCTCGGCTTTTTCTTCGACTGGATCGAGATCACCCTGATCGTGCTGCCGGTCTTCTCGCCGATCATCGAGCTGCTCGACTTCGGCGATCACGTGGACAAGTTCGAAGTGGTCTATTGGTTCGCCATCCTGCTCGCGGTCAACCTGCAGACCTCGTTCCTCACCCCGCCCTTCGGCTTCGCCCTGTTCTACATGAAGGGGGTGGCGCCGCCGGAAGTGAAGATCCAGCAGATCTACAAGGGCATCGTTCCCTTCGTGATCATACAGCTGATCGGCCTCGGACTGGTCATAGCCTTCCCCGACATCGCCCTCTGGCTGCCCAGGACCCTGCTGAATTGAGCCGGCCGGTGCCGGCCCTGAAATTGGCGACGGCCCGTTGGCGGTCAATTCACGGGCACGACCGCCTTGCCGTTGTTCCGCACGAGTCGCCCGTCATAGTCATAGACGAAGCTGGCACTCTCGAAGAAGCTGAATGGGACCTCCAGTCCGATTTCGCGCGCCTTGAGGAAGTTGATGGCGATATCCGGCGGCGAGACGATGCCGACCTTCAAGTCGCCCACCTTGGCTCGGCCCTCCAGCACGTCGGCGCCGTAGACTGCGGCCAAATGCGCGTTGCTTTGAAAACTGATCCCGATCGACAAGACGGCGCTGTCTTCGCTCTCCTTCACCACTTCGGGCACGACACTAAGCACAGGAACGCGGTCCGAGTTCGCGTTGATCGCCCTGATTTCCCGAAACACGGCGGTGCTGCCGGTAATCCAGAAGACACTGCTGTCGAGCGTGGGGTCGTTCTTCCGCATGGTGCGAACGGCATCGCGAACCTTGTAAGCCAGTTCCTCACCAGCATGCTTCGGATCCTCAACATCGACTTCCAATACGCGAATGCCGCTCATGCGAGCATAGTCGGCAATTGGCTTGGCCTGTGTTTGCACGGCACTGATGTTCTGGCTATTGACCAAGATCGCCAAGTTCTTGAGATTGGGTTTTAGTTCGAGCACGTAGGCCATCTGCACTTCGATTGGCATGTTGAGCGAGGTGAAGGCGAAGTTGGTGCCGGTACCGCTCTCGTAGTCTCGAGCCTGTCCCAACACCACGGGATCCTTGGAACAGACGGAAATCACGGGAACGGCTCCGCCGCGGTAGTTTTCCCAAAGCCAGGCTGTGGATTGCGAGCCCATCGAAAAGACCAAGTCGAATCCGCCCTGGTCGGCCATTTGCAGGGCCTTGTTTCCGCGCGCGTGATCGTTGTCGAAATTGACCAGGGTGAAATCGGCGCGGATGTTCTTTTCCTCGAACACCTCAAGAATCTGGGCCATGGCGATATCGTAGGCCGAAGACCGGCGGGGGAAGAAAACAATGATCCGCCGGCGAGGTTCCATAGGCCCAGCCTGCTTGCGTTGAATCGTCAAGCTGTAGGAATCACCCTCGACCTCCGCGAAACTCCAGGACCGTTTCGAGTCTTCGGCCGGCTTGAACCAAGCGCTGTAGCTGGGTTCCGCGGCGCGTGAGGAATCGCAGAGAACACCTGCGGTCAAGAGCGCAGCCGCGATCAATCCCAGGATGTTCGGCCCAAGCATCCGGATGTTCCAAGTCATTACACTGTCTCCCGATTGACTGTCTTGCCCTGCCCCGGGAAGGCCGGAAACAGGAACAGGAGTCCACACAGCAGGATAGCCACGCCGACCCAGGCTAATATCGAGGCGTTCTGGCCCCAGAGCAGGAACAGCTGGCCAACTATGATCGGACCAGCGATGTGCCCGAGGCGTTCCAGGAATCTATACGTGGCGGTCAGGGAGCTCGCCCCGATCTTCGCTGCGAGCTCTGAATCAGCTACATGTGTGACCACCGGCGCGTTGATGAAGCCGTGTGCAATGCCCAGGGTAGCGACACCGACTATCAATGTTGCCGTAACGAGTGTCGAGCTTCTCGCACCGACACCCGACGGCGACAAGTCGATCAGCCCGATCAACAACAATCCAACGCCGCTGATGGCGGCGCCCCAAAAAAGTATTGCATAGGTTTGGCCCGTACGGTCCACCAGACGCGACACGTAGGTGCTGGCCAGAACCACGCCGGCGGCATAGATCATGATGATCTGTCCTATGTCCTCCTGGGCATATTCCCTCTGAGCCAGGAGCAGCGGCAGCGCGAAGATGACGACCCCGGTCAGCACCGCTTTGGCCGGGATGCCGATCAGGAACATCGTTTTCAGGAACTCCAGACTGCGCAGGACCTTACCCAAATTGCCGGCGAGCTGACCCAACGTGAACCCGACATGGATATCCGTTTGCGCCGGCCGACGGGCAACGGGAACTACGAAGATCGCGTAGAGAGCCAGGATGAAGGCGATCATGCCGCTCAGATTGAAGATACCCATGGGCCCCATGTAGGTGACGAGCAGCGAGCCGACCGCCATGCCGGAAATCATCCCGCCCTGGAACCCCAATACGATTATTGCGGCACCGCGGGTCTTCTTGTCCGGAGAGGCCATCGTCAGGATGTATGACTGTACGCCGATAAACAGCATGCCTTGACCGATTCCCGAGATCGATCGTGCCAACAGCATGACGTAGAAGTCGGCCCAGAGGGCCATGATCATCAATCCGGCACCGGCTAGCGCCAGACCCATGTACATCAAAGGTCGCGCGCTCTTATGCTGAGCAAAATGTCCGGATGGGATCAGGGCTAGAGCGAAACAAAGATAGTAGGCCATGAAAGGCGCCGAGGCGTAGCCTTCGGACAGGCCTGCCGTGGCGACCACCTGATACATGAACTGTGGCAAGAACGCATAGTTCAGGTGTTCGAGAAAAACCGCGACGAAGAAGACCGGCTTTACGAGATCGAGCGCCGCATCGTCGTCGGCCAGGCCAACGGATTTGGGCTCCGACGAATCCTCTCGCTCGTGGGAACGCTGCACCGAGCCGGCGAGTTGCAGAAAAAGACCGGCAAGAAAGGCCGAGGCAACGAACAGGGCCGTGAAGTTCTTGACGCTCCTCACAATTCGTCTCAAGACGACGTTCGTGGGCACGGCCACGGCAACGCGAATCTCGCGGACGCTGCCGGGTGGCGTCAGGTGCACCACATACTCGTAGGTGAGATTGCTGGTTACCCAGGGTCGGCCGACTTGGCCGGCATCGGTATGGATCAGGGTAACCCCGTTGACGCTCAGGCCTGCGGCGCTGATATCCGGGTTCAGCCGACTGTAATCCCCAAAGGTACGATCGAGACCGTAGATCTCGTCGATATTGAGATTGAATTCGACAATATCCGACAAACGCTGCCCCAGAGAATTCGCCAGCGCCTTGGTTTTCGCCTGGGCTCCATCCGAGTAGAGCGAAATCAGGGTGCCGATGACGGCGGCCGCCATCACGACGAACGTCAAGCCGTAGACGATCTGCAGCCAGGGTGCCCGCCGGTTCCGGAGCCTGGGCGCCGCGATCGAGGCAAATAGAGCAAAGGCCGCCGACAGTCCGATCGCAACGAAGAGCAGAGGCTGGAAGCTGGCTTGCACGCGTTCTGTGACCACGGAGCGCGGCATCGTGATTGCGAGATTGCCTACAGGCTCGAAGCGGCTCTGCAAGGGCAGGATAACTTGGAAGTATTGCTCATTCTTGCGCAGTTCGTAGCTCTTCACCTCGCTGCTCGAGGTCGCGGCGTTGGTCGGCAGAAGAGCAATCGTTTCAACTCCGCTGACGAAGATCGGGCGCCCACGGCGATCGAAGGCGGTCATGGCGGCAATTGCCTGGTCCGAAGCCAGAATGGGCTCGGTCAAGGTCGCAAAGCCGACAAACTGCCGCATGGGCAGACCTGGCCGCAAGAAGGTCGCCATGGCGTTTTGAACGACCCGGGCCTGGGCCGCGAGCTTCTCGATATGGAACTGCTGGTAGGTGCGCTGCGCTTCGCCGAAACCCACATACATGAG